>NZ_JBHWUO010000025.1:0-128500 GCF_042736975.1 Streptomyces sp. NPDC059989 | reverse complement strand
CGGCGCAGGCCGGGGGAGCAGGCCCTGGCACAGCCCGGACGCAGGCCCGGGCGCGGCCCGGCTCGCCTCGGGCCCGTGTGGCGCCGACCGGGCCGGGCGCCGCGCCCCCGGCGGCCCGGGAGGGTCAGCGGCCGGCGGCCGGAGGCTGGGCGAAGCGGTCGCGGAGTTCGCGCTTCAGGATCTTGCCGCTCGCGTTGCGCGGGAGGGCGGCCACGAACAGGACCCGCTTCGGCGCCTTGAAGTGCGCCAGCTTCTCCCGCGCGTACGTCATCAACTCCGCCTCCGTCACCTCCCCGCGCGGGACCACCACCGCGGTCACCGCCTCGATCCACCGCTCGTCGGGCAGCCCGACCACCGCCGCCTCGGCCACGCCCGGATGGGTGTACAGCACGTCCTCCACCTGCCGTGAGGCGACCAGTACCCCACCCGAGTTGATGACGTCCTTCACCCGGTCCACGACCGTGAAGTAGCCCTCCGCGTCCCGCACCGCCAGGTCCCCCGAGCGGAACCACCCGTCCCGGAAGGCCTTGTCCGTCGCCTCCGGGTCGTTCCAGTAGCCCTGGCAGAGCTGCGGGGAGCGGTACACCACCTCGCCCGCCGTGCCGTCCGGGACGTCCTTGCCCTCCTCGTCGACGACCTTCGCCTCGACATGGCGTACCGGACGCCCGCACGAGTCCATCCGCCCCTCGTGTTCCTCCGGCCCCAGCACCGTGGCCAGCGGCCCGATCTCGCTCTGCCCGAAGCAGTTGTAGAAGCCCAGCCCCGGCAGCCGGCCCCGCAGCCGTTCCAGGACCGGCACCGGCATGATCGAGGCCCCGTAGTACGCCTTGCGCAGCGCGCCGAGGTCCCGCCGCCCGAAGTCCGGGTGGTTGGCCAGGGCGATCCACACCGTCGGCGGCGCGAAGAGGCTGTCCGCCCGCCCCGCCTCCACCAGGTCGAAGATCCGCTCCGCGACCGGCGCGTCCAGGATCGTGTTCCGCGCCCCCACCGCCAGGTACGGCAGCAGGAAGACGTGCATCTGCGCCGAGTGGTACAGCGGCAGCGAGTGCACCGGCCGGTCCTCCGCGGCCAGGTCCAGCGCCTCGATCGCGCTCTCGTACTCGTGGACGAGGGCCTTGTGCGTCATCATCGCGCCCTTGGGCAGGGCCGTGGTCCCGGAGGTGTAGAGCAGCTGCACCACGGTGTCCGGGTCGCCGGCGCCCTCGTACGGCGTCTGCTCCGCCTCCGGATCCGCCAGGTCCCGCAGCGGCCGCACCTCGTACCCCGCCGGCACCCGGCCGGCCAGCTCGGGATCGGCGAGCACCAGGGAGCTTCCCGAGTTCCGCAGGATGTACTCGAGGTCCTCGCCGGTCAGGTTCTGGTTGACCGGGACGTGGACGAGCCCGGCCCGGGCGCAGGCGAGGAACGCGATCAGGTAGGCGTCGGAGTTGTGCGCGAAGGTGGCGACCCGGTCGCCGGGGGCCAGACCGCCGTGCCCCCTGAGCAGGGCGGCGGCGGTGGAGACGGCCGCGTCGAGCCGGGCGTAGCTCCAGCTCCGTTCCCCGTAGCGGACCGCCGTCCGGTCCGGGGTCCGCCGCGCGCTGTCCCTCACCAGTCCGTCGACCGTGTTCTGCCGCACTGCCTTCATGACGCGAACCTCGTCTCCCCCGTGGGATACCAAACGGGATGTTGACAGATCATCCGATCACCTGCATGAGTGTGGGGCAGCCCGAGCACCACCGGTTTCACGAGCAACCACGCTCGATCGCAGGCTACTTGGGAGAGATGTTGCGCGATATCGATGCACGGCGCCCCACCCGTCCCGTATTTCGCCGCGTCGCCCTGCTGGGCGCCGCGCTGCTCGCCGCCACCGCCGCGGTCCCGCCGGCCGCGGCGGCCGGCGATGACGGCACGGCCGCCTCCAACGGCAGGCTCTCGGCGGTCATTCGCTACACCGAGAACGGCATACCCCACATAGTCGGCCGGGACTACGCGCACCTCGGCTTCGGCACCGGCTGGGCGCAGGCCGCCGACCAGGTGTGCGTCCTGGCCGACGGGTTCGTGACCGTCGCCGGTGAGCGCTCGCGCTGGTTCGGCCCCGATGCCGCCCCCGACGGATCGCTGTCCTCCGCCACCGGGAACCTCTCCAGCGACCTGTACTTCAAGGGCGTACGGGAGTCCGGCACGGTCGAGCAGTTGCTCGCGACGCCCGCTCCGGCCGGTCCCAGCAAGGACCTGAAGGAGCTGATGCGCGGCTGGGCCGCCGGCTACAACGCCTGGCTCGCCCAGAACGAGGTCACCGACCCGGCCTGCAAGGGCGCGTCCTGGGTCCGCCCGGTGACCGCCACCGACGTGGCAGCCCGCGGCTTCGCGGTCTCGGTCCTCGGTGGTCAGGGGCGCGGCATCGACGGCATCACGGGCGCACAGCCGCCGGGCCCGCAGCCGCCGGCCGCGGCCGGTGCCCGTACGACGGCCCCGCAGCAGGTCGATCCGGCCGGCGCGGCGGAGGCCGCGCGGGAGTTCTTCGACACCACCCGCTACGACATGGGCTCCAACGCGGTGGCCTTCGCCGGTTCCACGACGGCGAGCGGCGGCGGTCTGCTGCTCGGCAACCCGCACTACCCGTGGCAGGGCGGCCGCCGCTTCTGGCAGTCGCAGCAGACCATCCCGGGCGAGCTGAACGTCTCGGGCGGCTCCCTGCTCGGCACCACCGTGGTCAACATCGGCTTCAACGAGAAGGTGGCCTGGAGCCATACGGTGGCCACCGGCACCCCCGTCAGCCTGCACCAGCTGACCCTCGACCCGGCCGATCCGACCGCCTACCTGGTCGACGGGAAGCCGGAGAGGATGACCCGGCGGACCGTCACCGTCCCCGTGGCGAAGGGCGATCCGGTCACCCGCACCCAGTGGTGGACCCGCTACGGTCCCGTGATCACGGGCCTCGGCCCCGGCCTGCCCCTGCCCTGGACGGCAGGGACGGCCTACGCGCTGAACGACCCCAACGCCGCGAACCTGCGCGGCACCGACACGGCCCTCGCCATGGGCAGGGCCCGCTCGGTCGCGGGCGTCCAGGACGCCCTGAGGCGCACGCAGGGCCTGCCCTGGGTCAACACGGTGGCCGCGGACTCCGCGGGCGGCACCCTCTTCACCCAGTCCCAGGTGCTCCCCCGCATCACCGACGAGCTGGCCGCCCGCTGCTCCACCCCGCTCGGCCGGGCGACGTACCCGGCCTCGGGGCTGGCGGTGCTGGACGGTTCGCGCGGCGACTGCGCGCTCGGCTCGGACGCGGACGCGGTACAGCCGGGCGTGTTCGGCCCGGGGAAGGCGCCGACCCTGCGCGACGCCCCGTACGCGGAGAACTCCAACGACAGCGCCTGGCTGGCCAATGCCGACCGTCCGCTGACCGGCTACGAGCGGGTCTGGGGCAATGTCTCCACCCCGCGTTCCCTGCGTACGCGCGGCGCCGTCGAGGACGTGTCGGCGATGGCCGCGCGGGGCCGGCTGACGGTGGCCGACCTGCAGAAGCAGCAGTTCGCGAACCGGGTTCCGGCCGGCGATCTGGCGGCGGCCGACGCGGCGCGGGCCTGCGCGGACCTGCCCGGCGGTACGGCGACGGCGAGCGACGGCAGCACGGTGGACGTCTCGGGGGCCTGCGGGGTGCTGGCGGGCTGGGACCGTACGACCGACGCCTCCAGCCGCGGCGCGCTGCTCTTCGACCGGTTCTGGCGCAAGCTGACGGCCACGACCCCGGCCAGGGACCTGTGGCTGGTGCCGTTCTCGGCGGCCGATCCCGTACGCACGCCCCGTACGCTCAACCGGGCCGCACCCGGCATCGGGCGGTCCCTCGCGGACGCGGTCGCCGAGCTGAGGTCGGCCGGGATCGCGCTGGACGCCCCGCTGGGCGAGCACCAGTTCGTGGTCCGCGGCGGGCAGAAGCTGCCGGTGGGCGGCGGCACGGAGGCGCTCGGCGTCTGGAACAAGATCGAGGCGCCGTGGAACGCGGCGGCCGGCGGCTACCCGGAGGTCCTGCACGGCTCCAGCCACATCCAGGCGGTGGGCTGGGACGGCGGGCGCTGCCCGGTGGCGCGCACCCTGCTGACGTACGGCCAGTCGGCGAACCCGAACTCGCCGTACTACGCGGACCAGACCAGGCTGTTCTCGCAGGAACGCTGGGTGACGTCGAGGTTCTGCGAGCGGGACATCCTCACCTCGCCGCAGCTGAAGGTGGTGTGGCCGCGCGAGGGCCGTTGACGCGCGGGTCGAACGGGGCGGCCCCCGGGACACACCGTCCCGGGGGCCGCTCCGCGCGCCGGGCCGGTCAGGGGCTGACGGCGAGGAAGAGGTAGGCGGCCAGCAGCACGATGTGCACACCGCCCTGGAGCAGGGTCGCTCGGCCGGGCACGATCGTGAGCGCGCTGACCACGACGGTCAGCGCGAGCAGCACCATGTGGATGGGGCCGAGGCCGAGCAGCAGCGGCCCGGAGAGCCAGATGGAGGCGAGGGCGATGGCCGGGATGGTCAGGCCGATGCTGGCGATGGCGGAGCCGTAGCCGAGGTTGAGGCTGGTCTGCACCCGGTCGCGGCGGGCGGCGCGGACGGCGGCCAGGGTCTCCGGGGCCAGCACCAGCAGGGCGATGATCACACCGACGACGGCGTTGGGCAGTCCCGCACTGGCGACCCCGCGCTCGATGGTCGGCGAGACGGCCTTGGCGTCGCCGACGACGGCGACGAGGGCGACCAGGAGCAGACCGAGGCTGATCAGGGCGGCGCGGGAGGTGGGCGGCGCGGCGTGCTCGTCCTCCTCGCCCGCGGCCGCCGCGGCTGCGGCCCGGGCCTCCTCGGCGCGGCTCCGCTTGGTGTCCACGGGCAGGAAGTAGTCCCGGTGACGGACCGTCTGGACCGCGACGAACAGCCCGTAGAGGGCGAGCGAGGCGCAGGCGGCGAAGGTCAGCTGGGCGCTGGAGAACTCGGGTCCGGGCTTCGAGGTGGTGAAGGTGGGCAGGACCAGGCTGAGGACGGCGAGCGTGGCGACGGTGGCGAGGGCGGCTCCGGAGCCCTCGGCGTTGAAGACGGCGACGCGGTTGCGCAGGGCGCCGACGAGGATGGACAGGCCGACGATGCCGTTGCAGGTGATCATGACGGCGGCGAAGACGGTGTCCCGGGCGAGGGAGGCGGTCTTGTCTCCGCCGTCGGCCATCAGGGTGACGATGAGCGCCACTTCGATGACGGTGACGGCGACGGCCAGGACGAGGGAGCCGAAGGGTTCGCCGACGCGGTGGGCGACAACCTCGGCGTGGTGGACGGCCGCCAGCACCGCGCCCGCGAGGCAGAGGGAGACGAGCGCCACCGCGAGCGGCGGCAGATCGCGCCCCCAGCTGAAGACGAGCGCCACGAGCGCCACCACGGGGACCACCAGGGTCCAGTCGGTCAGGGGCGAGGTGCGCGTTGCCGTACTCATGTCAGCCAAGTTGCCAGAACCGCTGCGCCGGTGCGGCGCATGAACCGCTCTCTAAGCCCTGACGTGGTACTTCTCACGAAATATCCGGGCGTGGCGGGGCACGGTGGACCCGTCTTCGGCCGGCCGGGGCTTCCGTGCGGCAGCCCGGTTGGTTCATGATCGGGGGCATGGGGAACCGTCGGGGAAGACGAGCGGAACTGTTCACGGGCGCCGGGAGCGAGGAGCGGTTCGCCGGTCCCTTCACCGGGGACGAGCGGCCGGTGCTGGCCACCGTACTCGCGAACCAGCGGGCCACTCTGGAGCTGAAGTGCGCCGGGCTGGAGGCCGGGTTGGCGAGGCGCTCCGTGGAGCCTTCGACCCTTTCGCTGCTGGGTCTGGTGCGGCATCTCGCCGATGTGGAGCGCCGCTGGTTCCGTCAGGTGCTGGCCGGGCAGGACGCGCCGCCGCGGTTCTCCTCGGAGGCCGAGCCCGACGGGGACTTCGACGGAGCGGGGGACGGCCCGGAGGTGGTGGCGGAGGCGTGGGAGGCCTGGCGGGCCGAGGTGGCCTTCGCCGAGCGCTTCACCGCCGAGGCCCGCGACCTGGACGTCGAGGGCCGCGACGGGTGGCTGGGGGCGGTGTCGCTGCGCTGGGTGCTGATCCACATGGTCGAGGAGTACGCCCGGCACAACGGCCACGCCGACCTGCTCAGGGAGCGGATCGACGGGGCCGTCGGGGTATGACCGCCCCAGGTCACATGGCGCGGTCGTGGCCCTCCCAGTACGGGTCGCGCAGCCGCCGCTTGTACAGCTTCCCGTTGGGGTCGCGCGGCATCGTCTCGATGAAGTCGACCGTCTTGGGGCGCTTGTAGCCGGCGAGCTGCCGCTCGCAGTGGTGCAGGATCTCCGTGGCCAGCGCGTCGCCCGCCTCGAAGCCCTCGGCCGGTTCGATGACGGCCTTGACCTCCTCGCCCCAGTCGGCGTGCGGGATGCCGAAGGCGGCGGCGTCGGCGACCGCCGGGTGGGTGAGGAGGGCGGACTCGATCTCGGCGGGGTAGATGTTGACCCCGCCCGAGATGATCATGTCGATCTTGCGGTCGCGGAGGAAGAGGTAGCCCTCCTCGTCCATCAGGCCGAGGTCGCCCACGGTGAAGAAGTCGCCGATGCGGTTCTTCTTCGTCTTGCCCTCGTCCTTGTGGTAGCTGAAGCCGCCGGTGTTCATCTTGATGTAGACGGTGCCGAGTTCACCGGGGGGCAGCCGGTTGCCGTCGTCGTCGAAGACGGCGAGCTCGCTGATCGGCCAGGCCTTGCCGACGGTTCCCGGCTTCTTCAGCCAGTCCTCGGCGGTGGCGAAGGCCCCGCCGCCCTCGCTCGCCGCGTAGTACTCCTCCACGCACCGGCCCCACCAGTCGATCATGGCCCGCTTGACGTGCTCGGGGCAGGGCGCGGCGCCGTGGATGGCGTGGCGCATCGAGGAGACGTCGTACGCGTCCTTCGTCTCCTGCGGGAGCGCGAGGAGCCGGTGGAACTGGGTGGGGACCATGTGGGTGTGCGTGCACGCGTGTCGGTCGATCAGCCGCAGCATCTCCTGCGGGGTCCACTTGTCCATCAGGACGAGCGGGTGCCCGATGTGCAGGGCGGCGCCCGCGAATTGCAGGACCGCGGTGTGGTAGAGCGGCGAGCAGACCAGGTGCACGTTGTCGTCGAAGGGGCGGATTCCGAAGATGGCGAGGAAGCCGCCGAGGTACGTCTCCTCCGGGAGCTTGCCGGGCAGCGGGCGCCGGATGCCGCGCGGGCGGCCGGTGGTGCCGGAGGTGTAGTTCATGACCCAGCCGAGGGTGCGCCCCTCGGGCGGTGTCCCCGGCTGCCCGTCGAGGAGATCCCCGTACGGCCGGAAGCCCGGGACCGCTCCGACGGCGTACCGGTGGCTCGCGGGCAGTGCGGCCTCGTCGGCCGCGGCGAGGGCGGCGTCGGCGAAGCGCTCGTGGGCGATGAGGACCTTGGCGCCCGAGTCGGAGACGATCCAGGCGATCTCGGGGCCGACGAGGTGGTGGTTGACGGGGACGAGGTAGAAGCCGGCCTGCGCGGCGGCGAGGTAGGCGGTGAAGAACTCGACGCCGTTGGGGAGGACGACGGCGAAGGCGTCGCCCCGCTCCAGGCCGGCGGCGCGCAGTCCGTGCACGAGGCGGTTGACGTCGGCGTGCAGCCGGCCGGCGCTCCACTCCTCGCCCTCGGCGGTGATCAGGACGGTGCGCCCGGGGTAGGCGGCGGCCTGCGCCCAAAAGCCGTTGGGCGGCTTCTTGTCGGGATCGGTCATGGCGGTCGCGTTCCTCTCAGGCCCGGCCGGCGATGCGGTTGATGCGGTCGATGGCGCGCTCGAAGCCGCTGGTCAGGTCGTCGAAGACGGCCTGGACGCTGCGTTCGGTGTTCATCCGGCCGACGATCTGGCCGACGGGGGTGCCGAGCAGCGGCTGGACCTCGTACTTCTGGATCCGGGACACGGCCTCGGCGACGAGCAGGCCCTGGAGGGGCATGGGGAGCGCGCCGGGCCCCTCGGGGTCGTCCCAGGCGTCGGTCCACTCGGTGCGCAGCTGGCGGGCGGGCTTGCCGGTGAGGGCGCGGGAGCGGACGGTGTCGCCGGAGCCGGCGGCGAGCAGCTTCTCGGTGAGGGCGCGGGAGTGGAGGTCGGCCTCGGTGGTGGTGAGCCAGAGGGAGCCGAGCCAGGCGCCCTGGGCGCCGAGGGCGAGTCCGGCGGCGATCTGCTCGCCGCTGCCGATGCCGCCGGCGGCGAGGACCGGGAGCGGGGCGACGGCCTCGACGATCTCGGGGACCAGGACCATGGTCGCTATGTCGCCGGTGTGGCCGCCGGCCTCGTAGCCCTGGGCGACGACGATGTCGATGCCCGCTTCGGCGTGGCGGCGGGCGTGCTTGGCGCTGCCGGCGAGGGCGGCGACGAGGACGTCGTGCTCGTGGGCGCGCGCGATGACGTCGGCGGGCGGGGAACCGAGCGCGTTCGCCAGGAGTTTGATGGGGTAGTCGAAGGCGACGTCGAGCTGGTTGCGGGCGACCTGCTCCATCCAGCCGGTGATCCGCCAGCCGGAGGCCTCGCCCTCGGCGAGCTCGGGCACGTGGTGCTTGGCGAGGGTGTCGCGGACGAAGGCGCGGTGCCCGGCCGGGATCATCGCCTCGATGTCGGCTTCGCTGATGCCGTCGACGGCCTTCTTGGCGGGCATGACGACGTCGAGGCCGTAGGGCTTGCCGTCGGTGTGCGCCTGCATCCAGTCGAGGTCGCGTTTGAGGTCGTCGGGCGCGGTGTAACGGACCGCTCCGAGGACGCCGAATCCGCCCGCCCTGGTGATGGCGGCGGCGACCGCCGGGAAGGGCGTGAAGCCGAAGATGGCGTGTTCGACTCCCAGTTTCTTGCTCAGCTCCGTCTCCATGGGCGGCAGGATGCCGCAGCCCGGCATGCGAGGGAAGAGATTTTCTGATGCAGTGTCAGATTCTTTACGGCCCGACCGGTGCGGAGGGTCCGTGGCGGGCGGGCAGATACCCACTAGCGTGCGGCAGATCCAGCCTCGCCGGCGTTTGAGGCGCGGGGTCCGGGGCGGAGCCCCGGGAGACGGCGCCGCAGGCTCACTCGGACAGTGGACAGGAGGGTCGAACATGGCAGCAGACACGGGGGCTGATGGAACGACAGGCGAGGCGGCGGACAAACTGCGGGGCGCCGCAGGCAACGGCCTGACCCGGCGGCGACTGGGCGCCCGGCTGCTCGCACTCGGCGGGGTGCTCGTGCTGCACGCCGCGCTCCCCGGGAGCGCCGGGGCGGCCGGAAACCCGGCCGAGCGGCGCGCGCTCCAGGGACTGCGGCTGCGGTACGGCTCCGCACGCCAGGCCGGGCTGGTGGAACGGCACCTCGAAGCGGTGGCGGACGAGGCGCGGCGGTTCCTGGGCCCCTCCCCCGAACGCCCGTACTACGCGGGGGCGGTGGTCCTCGCCGGCCGGGGCCGCACCATCGCCCTCCACCGGGCCATGGGCGACGCCGTGCGGTACGCGGACTACGACGGGCGGACCGACCGGGTGCGGGAGTTCCCGGCCGCCGAACGGATCGCGATGGCCGAGGACACCGTCTTCGACCTGGCTTCGCTGACGAAGCTGTTCACCTCCATCCTCGCCGTGCAGCAGATGGAGCGGGGCCGGCTGGAGCTGGAGGCTCCGGTGCGCCGGTACCTGCCCGAGTTCACCGGGGGCGGCAAGGAGCTGATCACGGTCCGTCAGCTGCTCACGCACACCTCGGGGCTGCGCTCGTGGGCACCCTTCTACCGGGAGTCCACGCGCGAGGGCCGGCTGAGGCTGCTGTGGTCGGTGCAGCCGCAGGACACTCCCGGGACCGTCTACCGGTACTCCGACCTGAACCTGATCACCCTCCAACTGCTCCTGGAACGGATCACCGCTCGCGCTCTCGACGTCCTGCTCCACGACGAGATCACCGCTCCGCTCGGGATGCACCGCACTCGCTACAACCCGCCGCGCTCGTGGCGCCGGATCACCGCCGCCACCGAGGTGCAGCGCCCGCCGTGGTCCGGCCTGGACCGGGGGCTGGTCTGGGGCGAGGTCCACGACGAGAACGCGTACGCGCTGGGCGGTGTCGCCGGCCACGCCGGGGTCTTCGGCACCGCCTGGGACCTGGCCGTCCTCGCCCGCGCCCTCCTCGACGGCGGGGTCTACGCGGGCCGGCGCATCCTGCGCCCCGCCTCCGTCGAGCTGCTCTTCACCGACTACAACACCGCCTTCCCCGGCGACGACCACGGTCTGGGCTTCGAGCTCTACCAGCACTGGTACATGGGCGCCATGGCCACCCCGCACTCCGCGGGCCACACCGGCTTCACCGGCACCTCCCTCGTCCTGGACCCCTCCACCGACTCCTTCCTGATCCTGCTCGGCAACTCCGTCCACCCCGTCCGCACCTGGCGGGCCGGCAGCGCACCCCGCGTCGCCGTCGGCAACCGCTTCGCACGCGCCGTCCCCGTCCGGACGAGGCACGGCGGCCCCGCCTGGTACTCCGGCATGGAGGCGGGCGGCTCCGGCACCCTCACCCTGCCGCCGCTCACCCCGGCCACGGGCGCCGCCCGGCTGCGCTGCGCCGTGTGGTGGGACACCGTGCCCGGCGAGGCCGCCCTCCACCTGGAGGCCTCCCCCGACGGGCAGAGCTGGGAACCGCTGCCGTTCAGCACGCTCCGGTCCACGGGCGGCGCCCCCGAGCCCTGGCCGCGGGGCTCCGCGGGCGGCTGGTCCGGCCGCATCTGGCACCGCCTGGAGGCCCCCCTCACGCCCGCCCGGGCGGGCCGCGAGGTCCGCCTCCGCTTCCGCCACACCGCGACCGGCCGCTACGTCGGCCGCGGGATCTACCTGGACGTCATCCGCGTCTCCGAACCGGCCCGCCTGCTCTTCGCGGACGACCGCCCCGCGGACGCCGCCCGCATCGAGGCGACCGGCTGGACGAGGTCGACCGACTAGGCCGTCCCGGGATGAAGAGCGTGCCCGCGAGCGTTGACAGTCGTTGTTGAGGTTCGTTGACCGTTCAACACGAAGGCAGGCAGAGACGATGACCACCGACATCGACTGGGACAACCCGACCGACCCCAAGCCGGGGAGCTGGCAGCTGGACCACGTCAAGCTGTACGTGGGCTCGAACGGCACCGAGGGCCACCACTGGAACGGCACCCAGACCCTCCTGCTCACCACCGTGGGCCGGGTCTCCGGGAACCCCGTGCGGACCCCCCTCATCTACGGGGAGGACGACGGCCGTTACCTCCTCGTCGCGTCCAACGGCGGCGACTCCGTGCACCCGCTCTGGTTCCGGAACCTGAGCGCGCACTCCGAGGTCCGCGTCCAGGTCGGCCCGCGGACCCTCCAGGGCACCGCCCGCACCGCGACCCCCGAGGAGCGCACCGCGTACTGGCCGGTCATGCTCAAGCACTGGCCCTCGTACGACGAGTACCAGGCCAAGACCGACCGCGAGATCCCGATCGTCGTCATCGAGCCCGCCGGCTAGGGGTCAGTGCCCCAGCACCGCCATCGCCGCGTTGTGGCCGGGGACCCCGCTCACGCCGCCGCCCCGGACCGCCCCCGCACCGCACAGCAGTACGTTGCGGTGGGCGGTCTCCACGCCCCACCGCCCGCCCGCGCCGGCGTACGGCCACGACAGGTCCCGGTGGAAGATGTGGCCGCCGGGCAGCCGCAGGTCGCGCTCCAGGTCCAGCGGGGTCTTCGCCTCGATGCACGGGCGGCCGTCGGCGTCGAAGGCGAGGCAGTCGGTGAGCGGTTCGGCCAGGTGCGCGTCGAGCTGCGCCAGGGTGGCCGTCAGGAGCACCTCGCGCGCCTGCTGGTTGTCCTTCTCGAAGAGCCGGGCCGGGGTGTGCAGCCCGAAGAGGGTGAGCGTCTGGTAGCCCTGCTCCACCAGGTCGGGCCCGAGGATCGTCGGGTCGGTCAGCGAGTGGCAGTAGATCTCCGAGGGCGGTACGGACGGCAGTTCGCCGGAGGCGGCCTCCGCGTAGGCCCGGGCGAGCTCGGCGTACCCCTCGGCGATGTGGAAGGTGCCGCCGAAGGCCTCGCGCGGATCCACGGCGGTGTCCCGCAGCCGCGGCAGCCGCCGCAGCAGCATGTTGACCTTGAGCTGGGCCCCCTCGGGGGCCGGCTCCGCCGACGGGGTCTCGCCCAGGAGTTCGGCCAGCGCCCGCGGGGAGGCGTTGACGAGCACCGTGCGCCCGACGACCCGCCCCTCCCCCACCGCGGTACGGAACACCACCTCGGCCGGCGCGATCCCGTCCGTGTCGATGCGCAGCACCTCGTGCCCGGTGGCGATCTC
The DNA here is from genome assembly GCF_042736975.1 of Streptomyces sp. NPDC059989. Lineage (NCBI taxonomy): Bacteria > Bacillati > Actinomycetota > Actinomycetes > Kitasatosporales > Streptomycetaceae > Streptomyces > Streptomyces sp. NPDC059989. The sequence goes on along the minus strand of NZ_JBHWUO010000025.1, from coordinate 116,220 downwards.
CGCCCCGGCCTCCCGCGCGGCCGCCGCCAGGGCGTCCGTCAGGGCGCCCATGCCCCCGACCGGGACGTCCCAGTCGCCGGTGCCGCCGCCGATGACGTGGTAGAGGAAGCAGCGGTTCTGCGCGAGCGAGGGGTCGTGGGCGTCGGCGAAGGTGCCGATCAGCCCGTCGGTCAGGACCACGCCCCGCACCAGGTCGTCGGCGAAGCGCGCCTCCACCGCCTGCCCGAGGGGTTCCTCGAACAGCATCCGCCAGGCGGCGTCGTCGTCGATGCGGGACCGCAGCTCCTCCCGCGTGGGCAGCGGCTCGGTGAGGGTCGGGAAAACCCTCTCGGCGACCCGCCCGGTGGTTCCGTAGAAGGCGCGCCAGCTCTCGTACTCCCGCTCCGAGCCGGTCAGCCGCGCGAAGGACTCCCGGGTGCGCGCCTCGCCGCCGCCGACGAGCAGCCCGCCGGGCCGGCCGTCGCGCTCGACGGGCGTGTACGAGGACACCGTGCGCCGCCGCACCGAGAAGCGCAGCCCCAGATCGCGCACGATCTTCGCGGGGAGCAGGGAGACGAGGTAGGAGTAGCGCGACAGGCGGGCGTCGAGCCCGGCGAACGGGCGGCTGGAGATGGCCGCACCGCCGGTGTTCCCGAGCCGTTCCAGGACGAGCACCGAGCGGCCCGCCCGGGCCAGGTACGCGGCGGCGACCAGGCCGTTGTGTCCGCCGCCCACGATCACGTCGTCGTATACGTCCCGCCCGAAGGCACCGGAACCCCGCATGGCAGTCATGGCTCTTGGTAGCACACCTGGCCCAGCCGCTCCAGACAGTGCGCCTCGTCGGCGTGGGCCAGGGCGGTGTCGGGATGTTCGTCGCCGAGGGCCCGCTCGCGGATGCCGGACAGCTCGCGGTAGATGGGCAGCGCCTCGTCCCAGCGGCCCAGCCGGCCCAGTCCCGCGGCGAGTTCGCGGCGGCTGACCAGGGTGTCGGGGTGCTCGGGGCCCAGCGCCTTGGCCCGGGCGGCGCCCACCTGCCGGGCCTCTGCGACGGCCTCCTCCCAGCGGTCCAGGCGGCCCAGGTTGACGCCGAGGACGTGCCGGGCGCGGAGCGTCTCGGGGTCGGCGGCCCCGTAGGCGCGGGTGCGGTCGCGGACCAGGGCCCGGAAGAGGTCGAGGGCCTGGGCGGCGTGGCCGGTGCGGCCGAGCGCGATGCCGACCTCGTAGCGCGCGGCCAGGGTGTCGGGGTGGTCGCGGCCGAGGACGCGCTCCCGTACGGCGGCGACCTCCCGGAACGCGGCCAGGGCCTCCTCCCAGCGGTCCAGGCGGCCGAGCGCGTACGCCACCTCGTAGCGGGTCAGGAGCGTGTCCGCGTGCTCGGCTCCGAGTACGGCCGCCCGGTCGGCGGCGACCTCGGCGGCGGCGTGGTGGGCCTCCGAGAACCGGCCGAGGGCGCCCAGGGCGCAGGCCAGGTTGTGGCGGCAGCGCAGGGTGTCGGGGTGGCGCGGCCCGACGGTGCGCCGGCGGGCGACGAGCACCGCGCCGTAGATCTCGTAGGCCTCTCGGTGGCGTCCGAGCCTGCCCAGTTCGTACGCCGCCTCCTGGCGCGCCGCGAGGGTGTCGGGGTGGTCCGGGCCGAGTACCCGGGTGCGCCCCTCGGCCACGGCTTCGTACACGGCCAGAGCCTCCTCGGGCCGACCGGCGCGGCTGAGGGCGAAGGCCCGGGTGTGGCCGGCGGCGAGGGCCTCGGGGCCGGTTTCCCGCGGGCCGGGGACGCGCGGGACCCCGTACACGGCGGTGAGCCGCGGGTCCTCGTCGGGGGCGGGGCGGACGATCCGGTGGGGGCCGCTCGCGTGGGGGACGGCGTGCGGGCCGCTCGGGCGCGGGGCTGCGTACCCTCCGCTCGGCGGGCCGGCATGCGCGCCGCTAGGGCGGGGGGCTGCGTGCTCTCCGCTCGCGTGCGGCGCGGGCCCGGCCGGCTGAGCGGGCGGGACCGCCTGGGCGGCCTGAGCGGGCACCACGGCCTGGGCGGGCACGGGCGACTGGGCGCGCGCCGCCGCCTGGGCGGGCTGCTCGCCGCTGGGTCGCGCGGCCGTCCAGGAGCCGGTGAGCACGGCCCATTCCCCGCTCGCGGGGCGGGCGTCGATCCCGGCCTTTCGCCCGGCCGTCATCCCGCGGGCCCAGGCCGGCAGCGGGGCCTGCGCGCCCGGCAGCCCGCCGGGGCCGAGGCGTGCTTCGACGAGGCGCCGGTGCAGGTGGCGGGCGTCGCCGGGGCGGTCCTCGGGGCGCTTGGCGAGCAGGTCGAGGACGACCTGCTCGAAGTAGCCGGGCAGTTCGGGGCGGTGCTCGCGCGGCGGCACGGGCGCGGTGTCGCGGTGGCCGACCAGGACCGACCAGGAGTCGCCGAGGTCGAAGGGCGGGGCGCCGGTGGCGATCTCGTAGAGGACGCAGCCGAGGGAGTAGAGGTCGCTGCGGTGGTCGACCTCGCCGCCCGCGATCTGCTCGGGCGACATGTAGTGCGGGGTGCCCATGGCCATGCCGCCGCCGGTGAGCTTGGCGGTGAAGCCGATGTCGTGGGCGAGGCGGGCGATGCCGAAGTCGCAGATCTTCACGGTGCCGTCGGTGAGCCGCATGATGTTGGCCGGCTTCAGGTCGCGGTGGACCACTCCCTGGTCGTGGGTGTAGCCGAGGGCGGCGGCCATCTGCTCGGCGATGTCGACGACCACGTCCACGGGGAGCGGGCGCGTCTCGTTGTCGGCGAGGAGCTGGCTGAGGTTGCGGCCTTCGAGGAGCTCCATGACGAGGTACAGGGGGCCGCCCGCGGCGCTGTCGTCGCCGAAGTCGTGGACGACGGTGACGCCGCGGTGCTGGAGGGATGCGGCGACGCGCGCCTCGCGGCGGAACCGCTCGCGCAGCACCTGGGTGAAGTGGGCGTCCTGCTCCGGTCCGAGCGGTTTGAGGCATTTCACGGCGACCTGCCGGCCCAGCGACTCGTCGCGGGCGCGCCATACCTCGCCCATGCCGCCGCGGCCGATCAGATCGAGTGACCGGTACCGGCCCTGGATCAGTCTGGACTCCGCCATGTCTTGAAGCCGCCCCCGTCGTCGTGCGATGCCCTCCCCGGCCGGTCCAGTATGGCCGCTGATGTACGCAGTGTGTACGGCGAGGGGCGACTCCCGGGGCCCATGCGGCGCATCGCTTTCAAGATGTGACCTGGCGGCAGCTGCCAGCGCAGACCTGCGGGAATGCTGCGCAGCATGCGTCCGGTGAGGCGCAGGCGGCGGGTGATGCTGCGCGGGGCCGGTGCGGGGCGCCCGTACAGCTGGTGCGCCCATCCGGGGAGGGATCCGTAGGCGAGGCCGGCGAGCGGGCGCCACAGCAGGTTTCGGCCAGGGACGAGGAGCGGGTGGATGGGTGGGGCGCGCAGGAAGTCGTCCACGTCGTGGGCGTCGGGGCCGGCGGCGAGCTCGGGGCGGACCGTCTCGAAGTAGGCGGCGAGGGCTGCCGTGTCCGCCGGTACCCCGGCCGGGTCGAGACCGACGAGGCGGGCGTTGACCCGGTTCTCGTCGACGTAGCGGTCGGCCTGGGCGAGGGTGAGCCGGACTCCGGAGCGGCGCAGGACGTGCAGGAAGCTGTCGATCTGCGCGCAGTGGATCCAGAGCAGGAGCTCGGGGTCGTCCACGGGGAAGCGCTCGCCGGTGTCCGGATCGGTGGCGGACAGGGTGCGGTGGATGGCCCGGACGCGGGCGCCGGCCCGTTCGGCGGCCTCGGTGGTGCCGTAGGTGAGGGTGCCGACGAAGTCGGCGGTGCGCAGCAGCCGTCCCCAGGCGTCCTTGCGGAAGTCGCTGTTCGCCATGACCCCGCGGACGGCGCGCGGGTGCAGGGCCTGGAGGTAGAGCGCGCGGACCCCGGCGATCCACATCATCGGGTCGCCGTGGCAGTTCCAGGTGACGGAGGACGGCCCGTACAGGCCGGGGTCCGGCAGCCCGGGGTCCGGCAGCCCGGGGTCCGGGTCGGCGCCGGACGCGGGTCTCGCGGTGGTTTCCACCTCGCACGCCTACCCGTACCGCCCGTCGGTGATGCGTGGCAACCGGGTCTGCCGTCGTCAAGGCCCGGGGTCCCGGGGCGGCCTTGGATCCGGCTACCGGTCGACCAGCGCGTACAGGCCGGATACCGCGGCGCCGCGGCGCCGCTTGGCCTCGATCGTCGTCATGCCGGCGTGCAGGCGGGTCGCGCCGTGGGCATAGGCGTCTTCGGCGGGCAGGTAGTACATGAGGTTGAAGTACAGGTGGGGCGCCGGGTGCCGCCGGTCGACGGCGACCGCACGGATCCACGTCGTGGCCCCGTAGTGGTAGTACAGGCAGAACCCGATCATCCGCTGCCGGTCGTAGGCGGCCACCACGCGCGCTTCGCTGCCCATCGCCGCCGCCTGCCGCTTCAGCAGCCCGGTCATCGCGTCGGTGCCGTCCCGGTCGTGCCCGTGGTCCTGCTGGTGTCCGGCGAGCAGGACCCCGGCGTCCTCGAAGCAGTCGGAAAGGGCCTGGTGGCGCACGTCGAGGGCGGCGGCGGCGAAGGCGCGGCGCTCGCGGCGTATGCCGACGCGGCGCTGCGAGGGCAGGGAGGCGATGTAGTCGTCGATGCCCGCGCCGGGCAGCGCGATGAGCGCGTCGTCCTCCAGGTGGAGGGGGCGTTCGGGGTAGGAGCGGGCGAGCAGGGTGGCGGCCGGGGTGGTGAGGTAGGGCCACCAGTGCGTCGTGTCGTTGCGGTCGGCCAACCGGCGTGCGGCGTCTCGCAGGAGGGTGAGGCAGGCGTCTCGCTGTTCGGCTTCGAGGCTGGGGGCGGTGAGCGGGGTGTTGTGGTAGCCGCGCCGCGCACCGGCGATCACGCGGGGCCGCAGATGTGGGGGCAGCACGGTGTCGGGCCGGTAGGAGTCGTTCGGTTCGTCCCGCACCAGGTAGAGGGGTGCGGCGGCGAGCAGGTTGCCCGTGTGGCCCCGTACGAGTGCGTAGGCGCAGGTGGCGGTGGGTTCTTCTTCTTCGCCGGCGAGCCACCGGTGGGAGAGGTAGAGGCCGGCAGGCCGGGCGAGGTGCTCCCACTCGGCAGCGGGTACGGCGTGGATGGATTCGACGATGCTCGTGATCAACGCGGTTTCCTTCGGCGGTGGCGGTTGGGTGCCTTCAGGGCGGGAGCGGCGAACACGGCGATCAGGCAGGCGGCGGCTTCGACGCCCCACGGCAGGAGGGGCCCGGCTTCCAGCAGCAGGGTGAACAGGGCGGGAGCCGCGACCATGCCGATCGCCCAGGAGAACTGGTACAGGCCCTGTGTGAAGCCCCCGGCCGCCTCGGGGGTGAGGCTGACGGACAGTTCGCTCAACGCCGGGCCGAGGAGGATCTCCGCCACGCTGAACAGCGCGATCGCGACGACGAGGGCCGCCCAGGCGGTGAAGGCGAGGGAGGGCGACCCAGGCAGCGCGGGCAGCGCCGGCAGCGCGAACGCCGTCATCCCCACGGCCATGACCAGGTATCCGGCCGCCACGGCGCGGCGGGGCGCCTTGGGCGCCACGTGCACGGTGACGACCGTCGAACACCCGGAGACGATCACGGTGTTGATGACGAACAGCACGCTCGCCGCCGACGCGGGAAGCCCCAGGGCGCGGGTGGTGTAGAGGGCGACGAGCACGGCGAGGGCGGCCTGGGCGAGGACGTAGGGGATGTTCACGGCGACGAGCAGCAGGTAGCGGCGCGCATGGTCCGCCCGGGTCACCAGCGCGGTCGGCGGCGCTTCGTCAGGTGCCGGTGGAGTGGTGCTGAGGGCGGCGAAGCAGGCCGCGGCCAGCAGGTACGTCGCGGCATCGACCGCGATCATCCACCACAGCGAGCCCTTCCCGAACACCGTCAGGGCCCCCGCCGCGCCGGCGGACCCGGCGGCGAGGCCGATGTTGCGCAGCGAGCCGGTGAACGCGAACCACGACCGGCGCTCCTCGGGTGCGGTGACGTGCGTGATCAGGGTGCGCTGCGCGGTGAAGTACATGTTGATCCCGGCCTGCACGAGCACGTGCACGCCGACGACGTGCCACGGCTCGCCGGCGAACAGGAACAGGGTGAACCCGGCGGCGGAGAGGATGTTCGCCCACACCACGACCCGTTTGGGCCCCACCCGGTCCATGAGGCGTCCGGCGAGGAACGTGACCGGCAGCGCGATGGCCTGCCCCACCGTCATCGCCACGCCCACCTGTGCCAGGGGCAGACCCCGTACGTCGGTGAAGTAGAGGAGTCCCAGCGGCAGGAGCATGCCGTTGCCGACGGAGTCGATCAGGTTGCCGGTGATGAAGAGGCCGTGTCCCCGCAGCACGGGCAGGCCGAGGCGGTCCGCGGTGCGGGGGCGGCGGCGGGTGTCCGTGGCCGCGCTCACGGGCTCAGCAGGGAACTGATCTTGCCCATGACCTCGGCCGCGGGGAAGCCGGTCGCCTGGTGCAGTTCCGTCAGGGCCCGCACGGTCTTGCCCTCCTCGCCTTCGGCGAGGGTGACCACGACGATGTCCCCGTGGGAGGCGCCGTCGATGACCAGTTCGTGCGCGGTGACCACCGTGACGCGCTCCCGCAGCCCGGCCACCACAGCCGGGGGGATGCGGTCCTCGGCGAGGAATTCGATCGCCCACCCGGCCCGTTGCACCATGCCGCCGGCCGGCGGGATGCCCCGGGCCATGCGGGCGAGGGAGGTGAACGTGTTCGTGCCCGACGCGGCGCAGGACAGGGTGGTGGCGCCGCCGATGCGCGGGTTGATCTCCAGGACCACGAACCGGCCGCCGGTGTAGACCATGTCGACGTTGACCGACCCGTACACCCCCAGGTTCCCGCACAGGGTGACCAGGGTGCGGGCCACGTCGACGAACGCGGCGTCCGCTTCCGCACGGGGCCCGCACCAGCGCAGGTCGGCGAAGGTGAACACCGGCTCCGTCCCGGCGCGTCCGGTCCAGCACAACGGCAGGACCCGGTAGGAGCCGGGCCGCCCCACGATGTCCACGCTGCACAGGTCGCCTTCGACGACCTGTTCCACCACGGCCGAGACCTCCGGCGGGGACGCGAGGTAGGCGTCCAGATCGGCGGGTGAGCGCAGGGTCCGGATGCCCATGCTGGTCGAGTCCCACACGGGCTTGGACATCAGCGGATAGCCGATCCGTTCGGCTTGCACGCGCAGCGCGTCCCGGTATCCGGGCACCGGCAGGCCCCGCTCCGCCAGCAGATCGGAGTCGGCGCGGAACCCGTCCGGCACCTTCAACCCGGCCTGTTTGCAGAGCTGTTTGGTCTCCCACTTGTCCACCAGCAGCATCGTCGACGCGAGCGGTGTCATGACCGTCGGGATGCCGGCGGCGTCCAGGAAGGCCTTGGCCGCGGCGTCACGCACCGCGTTCTCGCACGGCAGCGAGATCGACACCGCCGCGTCCGCCCCCCAGGCGGCGACCGCGTCCGCGAGCTCCCGCGGCGTCACCTCCCGGTCGAGCCGTTCCCGGTATCCGGGGAAGTCGTCGTCACCGGCGCTGCCGCTGGTGTGGAACAGCCCGGCCTCGATCCCGTCGGCCGCGAGCCCGCGGACGGCCTGCTGGATGTACGGGTCGGCGCGCCGGATGCCGACCGACCGCAAGAACGCCATCTTCCGCACCTGTTTCAGCCCACTTCCACTCGGGACCGGGCGGCCACCTGATCCGCGAGGCCGCGTGCTTGCTCCACCGTTTCCGCGCGGGCCACCACGTGCCCGATCCGGCAGGCCGAGTCCGCCGGCTCCGGGACCGTGTCCCCGGGCCGAAGATGCAACTCACTGTGCGTACCGGGGGTTTGCGGGATGAACACCTGCCGCAGCACCCCGCCGTGCTCGGGCAGCAGGAACCGGATCGTCGCCGCGTCCGTGGCAGAGGCGACGGTGTCGGGGACCCGGCCGAGAACGGCCTGGAGGTAGGCGACGGCCTCGTTCACGCCCGTCGCGGCCTCGATGATCTCGCACAGGTTGTCCCCCGGCAGGCGGGCGCCGGTCTCGATCACGTACGGGGTCGCCGTGCCCGGGGGGATCTTCAGCTCCGTGTGCGCGATCCCGTTGCGCACGCCGACGGCGAGCGCCGCCCGCGCCGCGGTGTGCTGCACCCGCCTGGCGAGCGGCGCGGACAAACCGGAGGGGCAGGTGTGCCCGGTCTCGATCCGGTACCGGCCCTCGGTGGTGTCCTTCCTGACGACCGGCAGAGGGTAGGCCACCCCGTCCGCGACCACCGTTTCACAGGAGTACTCCGCCCCGGGGATGTACTCCTGCACCAGAGCCCGCGCGTCGAGCTTCAGGCCGTGCGGGTGGGCGTACGTGTACTGCCGGGCCGCGCCGACCGCGGAGGCGAGCCGATCCGGGCCGTCCACCACGGACACGCCCCACGAGCCGCCCTGTTCGGCGGGCTTCACCACCAGCGGCCAACCCAGCCCGCGCGACCGGGCCGCCCGGTGCGCCTCGGCCCCGTCGTGCACCACCGTCCAGCGGGGGGCCGGGATCCCGGCCGCGGCGAACGCCTCACCCATCAGGATCTTGTTCCTGGCCGCCCGTGCGAGCAGGGGGTCGTTGCCGGGCAGGCCGACCCGCTGAGCGAGCTGTGCGGCGAGCGGGGTGAACAGCTCGAAGCAGGCGGCGATACCCGCGATGGCGTGCTGCCGGCAGAAGGCTTCCATGTCCGCCAGGGCCCTCGGGGTATCCGTGAGGTCCGTCGCGCACACCCCCGCGAGGGCCGATCGCAGCCGGTCCGGGTAGCCGTCGTGGATGTCCTTGCGGGTGGCCGCGTAGAGGGGCAACCCCAGGCGGCCCGCGGCCTCGACGAGGAAGCGTCCCGCGTTCCCCATCGGCTCGATCACCAGCACTCCCGGGCCGCGCGGGCCCGCACCGATTGTCATTCGACCAGCAAAGCCGCGGGGTGCGGGAAGCGGCTATGGGCCTGACAAACGAAAACAACTTGCCTCACAGCATGAGCTTTTAGAGCAAAGTCCAGTCAACTGGTCAGTAGTCGCACGGCATTTGGTGCGCACACCCGATGGAGTCGCACGAGCGTCCCATGGTCGGATCGTCACGCCAGGTAAACCGCACCCGCGACCCGAACGGGGAACGAGCACCGTGACCAGCCTGCGCCAGCAGCTAGCCGACCACATCGACCAGGGCGTCATCCCGCCCTACCAGTACTCGTACCCGCCGCGCTCCACCTACCGCCCCCTCCCGGAGGGCAAGTGGACCATCCCCGACGTGTGGGCGTTGGACCTCGCCAACTACCAGGTCCCCGAACTCAACCTCTACCTGCACGTCCCCTTCTGCGACCGCAAATGCGGCTTCTGCAACCTCTACACGATCATCAGCACGGACGAGGACGTCTTCGACGCCTACACCGACGCGCTGTGTACCCAGATCCGGGATCACGCCGAGATCATCCAGGCCCGCCGCCTGCGCACGATCTACATCGGCGGCGGCACCCCCGCCCTGCTCAAGCCCCGCCACTTCGAGCAGATCTTCACCACGATCGGAGGCATCTACCCCAACTGGCGCTCCACCGTCGAGGAAGTCGCCGTCGAAGCCACCCCGTCCTCCATCGCCGACGCACCCGCCGAGTTCAAGGCCCTGATCGACATGGGCCTCACCCGCGCCAACGTCGGCATCCAGTCCCTCGTCCCCCGCGAGATCCGCGAAGCCGGCCGCGGCGGCGAAGACGAGGGCGTCATCCGCCGCGCCATCCACACCGCGCACGAACTCGGCCTGCCGGACCTGTCCACCGACCTGATCATGGGCTTCGCCGGACAGACCCCCGAAACCTGGCGCCACAGCGTGAACGAGCTGGCCGCCCTCCGGCCCACCACCATCAGCACCTACTTCCTCACGGTGCGGCCGGACGCCTGGTTCTCCAAGACCGGCGCCTACCAGTACATGTGGCAGCCCGAGCTGTACGACCGCTACGACTACGCCCGCCGGGTCTTCCTCGACCACGGCTACGTCCAGGAAGGCTCCGTCCGCTACAAGAAGCCCGGCCGCGGCGGCTACGCCCAGAAGGTCCTCACCTTCCACGGCGTCCCCCTGCTCGGCCTCGGCGTCGGCGCCCGCTCCTACACCAGCGTGCTCGACTACATGACCGGCAGCGTCAAGCCCTCTACGGCCGAGGTCGCCGACTACATCACCAAGGCCAGGGCCCACGAGATCGCCCCCGTCACCGGCATCGAACTGACCGGCGAGGAGATCGTCCGCAAGCGCCTCGTCCTCGACTCCTTCGACCTCGACCTCACGGAACTCGACCGCTTCGGCTACCAGAAGCACGCCGCCGAGTTCGAACCCGTCCTCGACGCGGCCGAGTCCAACGGGCTCGTCCACCGCATCGGCCGCCGCGTCCAGCTCACCCCCAAGGGCTTCAAGTACCGCGACGTCCTCTCCTGGATGTTCTACTCCGAGCACGTCAAGGGCCTCGACCGCGAGTACTACGAAGACCTCCACGCGGCGAACAGCCGTGCCCGGCAGAACATGGGAGCAACGCCCGTACGCATCACGGGCGTCGACCTGCGCGGGGGAGCCGCGTGAGCGACCTGTACGTAGCGGCGGGCGGCGGAGGAGACCCCATCGGCACCCTCATCGCCGCCCGCACGATCACCCCCGACCCGGCCCCGCCGCTGATCGCCACCTACGCATGGGAACGCCCCGAAGTCGACCCCACCCCCGGGCCCCTCGGGGAACGGGACTTCGCCGGGCTCGCCCGCGAGGCCGGGGGCGCCGCGGCGTTCACGCCCGCCAGCCGCGCCCGCCTCCCGGCCGGATCCACCATGCCCGGCCTGGCCGGGGATCTGCCGGCTCGGCTGCTGCTGCTCGACCCCGCCCGGGGGCTCTCCTCCCTGGCGCAACAGGTCGCCGCCACGGCCCGGGCCGCGGGCGGCCGGATCCGCGTCGTCGACATCGGCGGCGACATCCTCACCCATGGCAACGAGCCCACCCTGTGCAGCCCGTTCGGGGATGCCTTCACCCTCGCCGTCTGCCACCTCACCGGCATCCCCACCACCGTCCACATCGCAGGCCCCGGCCTCGACGGGGAGATCGGCGAACAGGTCCTCCTCGAACGCCTCACCGGACACCACTCCCTCACCCCGAGCCCGGCCGCGGCCTCGGCAGCCGCCGGCGCGCTGGCCTGGCACCCCTCCGAAGCCTCAGCACTGTGGGCGGCCGCCATCCACGGCGCCCGCGGCACCGTCCGCACCGCCCACCACACCCTCCGCCTCACCGAGGTCTCGCCACGGCTGTACCACCTGCCGCTCGAGGAAGCCATCGGCCACAACCCGGTCGCACAAGCCCTCCTCGACGAGCGCCCGGCAACCCTGCAGGCGGCGGCCGACCTCTCCCACCGGCTCACCGGCATTCACGGGCTGGACCCCGAACGCACCCCGGCGGCCCGGCAGGACCCGCCCGCCGGCGGGACCGCCTTCCTCAGCCAGGACGGGGTCGTGAAGACCCTCCGCGAAGCGGCCGAAGGAGCCGACCACCTCACCCTCCGGTACGCCGCCCGCACCCTCGGCCTCACCTGGACGGACATCCCGGCCCTCCGGGACCTCCTCGACACCGACACCCCACTGCTCAGGATCACCTGAACCGCACGCCGAAGGGCCCGGCACACCCACCGTGTGTGCCGGGCCCCGCCCGGGGCGCTACCTCCGGACGCGGGGCATGCCGAGGCCGATCCAGGAGATGATCTCGCGCTGGATCTCGTTGTTGCCGCCGCCGAAGGTGAAGATGACGGCGCTGCGGTAGCCGCGTTCGAGTTCTCCGTGCAGGACCGCGCCCGCGGAGCCGTCCTTCAGGGAGCCGGCCGCGCCGACGATCTCCATGAGCCAGGCGTACGCGTCCCTGCGGGCCTCGGAGCCGTAGACCTTGACGGCGGAGGCGTCCTGCGGGGTGAGGGTGCCGGACTGGACGGCGTTGACCATCTGCCAGTTGAGCAGCTTCATCGCGTCGAGCCGGGCGTGGGTGCGGGCGAGGCGGCCGCGGACCCAGGTGAGGTCGATGACGCGGCGCCCGTCGGCGAGCTTGGTCTCGGCGGCCCAGCGCTGGACGTCGTGCAGGGCGCGGATGGCCATCGTGCCGTGGGCGGCGAGGGTGACCCGCTCGTGGTTGAGCTGGTTGGTGATCAGGCGCCAGCCCTTGTTCTCCTGGCCGACGCGGCGGCTCGCCGGGACGCGGATGTTCTCGTAGTAGCTGGCGGTGGTGTCGTGGGAGGCGAGGGTGTTGATGAGGGTGCAGGAGTAGCCGGGGTCGGCGGTCGGCACGAGGAGCATGGTGATGCCCTTGTGCGCGGGGGCGTCCGGGTCGGTGCGGACGGCGAGCCAGACCCAGTCGGCGGTGTCGCCGTTGGTGGTCCAGATCTTCTGGCCGTTGACGACGTAGGTGCCCGTCTCCTCGTCGCCCTCGCGCACGGCCTTGCACTTGAGGGCGGCGAGGTCGGTGCCGGCGTCGGGCTCGCTGTAGCCGATGGCGAAGTCGATCTCGCCGGCGAGGATCTTGGGCAGGAAGTACGCCTTCTGCTCGTCGGTGCCGAACTGCATGAGGGTCGGCCCCACGGTGTTGAGCGCCATCAGGGGCAGCGGTACGACGGCCTGCGCGGCCTCGTCGAAGAAGATGAACTGGTCCATCGGCGACATGCCGCGCCCGCCGTACTCCTTGGGCCAGCCGACGCCGAGCCAGCCGTCGGCGCCGAGGCGGCGGATCGTCTCCCGGTAGTAGCGCTTCTGGGCGGCCGGGTCCTCGTAGCGGGCGTGGACGTCCTCAGGCACCAGCTCGGCGAAGTAGGCGCGCAGCTCGGTGCGCAACTGCTGCTGCTCAGGCGTGTATTCGAGGTGCACGGCCCCTCCGGGAGTCTCGCGGTCCAGCCGGTCGCTGTGTGGCGGCGGTCAGAGTAGAACCTGTTGCAAGAATCCGGAAGGGCCTGGACCGACCCCGGAAGGACCGGGACCGACCCCGGAAGGGGGCGGGCGCTGCCCGCCCCCTTCGGTGGACGGCTTGCGCTATCCGTCCTGGCGGCACTGGCCGGATCGGGGACCCGTCACGGTGTTGCCCGCCTGGTGGAACACCGGCTCGTTGCCGTTGCAGCGCAGCGGGCCGGTCACCGTGTTGGCCGACAGCTCGGCGCCGCCGGTGTTGGCGTCGACGGTCACCGGACCCCGGAAGGTGTTGCCGCCGCAGGCCGCCGACTCGCGGTCCGAGCCGATGAGCACCTGGCCGGTGCCCTTCTCGACGGTGACCGGGCCGGTGAGGCCCGATCGGCAGACGGTGAGGGCGAGGGCGCCCGTCGCCGACAGCGGGCCGGTGACCGTGGCGTCCGACACGGCGAGCGCCCCGCCGGGCCGCACGCTGACCGGGCCCGTCTGGCTGCCGCCGGCACCGATGCAGACCGCCTCGCCGGAGGCCACGGTCAGCGGGCCGACGTGCGCCGTGGTGAGGCAGGGGCGGCTGAATCCCACGGCGATGTCGGTGGGCGCCGCCGTCGCGGCCGGCGTGAAGGCCGGGTCACCGCTGTAGCGCGCGGTGATCGGGTGGGCGGTGGGCTGGAGCGTGCCGGTACGGATGCTCGCCCGGCCGTCCTGGAGCGGCGCGGTGGCCAGCGGGGTCGTCCCGTCGAAGAAGGTGACCTCCCCGCCGGGGGTACCGGCGTCCGGGTTCGCCGGAGCCACGGTCGCGGTGAGGGTGACGGGCCGCCCGAACAGCGGGGTGGCCGTGTCCGCGGCCACGGCCACCGAGGCCCCGTAGCGGAAGGAGACGACCGCCTTGCCGTTGCCGCGGTTGACGCCCTGGGCGAGCATCGCGCCGGTGGCGGTCGGCGCCGCGAAGCTGCTGCCCCCGCCGCCGCCGGCCCCGTAGAAGTTGCCGGGCCTGCCGCCGCCGGAGCCGCCGCCGCCGGCGAACCAGCCGCCGCCACCGCCACCGCCGCCGTTGCCGCCCATGCCGCCGTTGCCACCGGAACCACCGCTCCCGGGGTTGGGCTTGCTGCCCCACGAGTCGATGTCGCTGCCCGGGGCCCCCGGAGCGCCGACGGAGTTGTTGCGGGGTCCGCCCGCGCCGTGGGCGGACTGGGTTCCGCCGCCGCCCGCGAGGCCGGAGCCCTCCGGGCCGCCGCCCTGGCCACCGGGCTCCGCGACGAGCCCGCCGCCGTGGCCCCCGCGCAGCAGCGGTCCGCCGTTGCCCGCGCCACCGCCGCCGCCGGCCACCAGGACCCGGTCGGTCCCGCCGAAGGCGCCCGTACGCAGGTCGGTGGCGCCGCCCCCGGAACCGCCGCCGCCGTGGGCTCCGCCACCGCCGGAGCCGTGGCCGGTGCCGCCGGGGCGGGCGTACTCGCCGTGCCGGGAGGTGCCGGAGCTGCCGACTCCGCCGACGGTGATCTGGAGGTTCTGGCCCGGCGTGAGGGCCAGGTTCGCGCGGGTCTGGCCGCCCAGCCCGCCGGGGGCTCCCGTGTTCGGGGGAGCAGGGGCGACGAAGCCGGCGGCGCTGCCGCCCTCGGCGCCGAAGAGATCGACCGTCACCTCGGTCACCCCCGCCGGGACGGTGAAGGTGTCCGTACCGACATCGGAGTAGGTGCAGGTGGGCGTCGAGGCGGTGAAAACGCCGCCCGTGCCGCAGGGAGCGACGGCGGCCGGGGTCGCCGGATCGGCCGTCGCGGGGAGGGGCGCCATCGCGGCGGCCACCAGGCCGGCCGCACCGGCCGCCTTCAGGATCTTCGATCGGTACATGCTCAAGGGGGTTCCAGACGACGGTACTTGGGAGACGAGACGTGCGGGGCCGCAGCCGGCCACGACCGTGGCCATGGCTGCGGCGACCGTCCTACGGGTACGGGTGGCTCAGACGCCGTCGTTGGCGCAGAGCGCCCAGGCGTCGGAGTAGGTGTTCGGCGAGCTGCCTCCCCCGGTGTGGGTGAAGGCCGACCAGTACGAGGCCGTGGTGGTCCCGTCCGCGACCGGGCTGCCCCCGGAGTCGCTGGGGTAGCTGCCGTTGAGGTGGTCGCCCGGGGAGCCCGGCCCGCTGAAGTTCGTGGTCGTGACGCTGCCTCCGCTGATCGCGGCGCCGCCGCTGACCAGCTTGCCGTCGTTCTGGCCGCAGCCGACGGTCACGGTCGCGCCGCTGGTGGCGGAGGTGGGGCCGCTGACCTCGCTGAAGCGGACCTTGACGGTCGTACCGCTGATGTTGATGTTGTTGCCGCTGCAGATGGCGTAGGCGTACGTGGTGTTGCCGCTGTCGCCGCCGCCACCGTTCCAGCCCACGGCGCTCCAGGAGTCGGGGTTGGTCTCACCGTCGGCCGCGGCCTTCTGGCCGTACGCGTGGGCGGAGTCGTTGAAGGTGGGGAAGCCGGCGATCGGCTTGAGGCTGCCGACGACGGCCGGGGTGATGCGCGCCCCGCCGCCGAGCAGCCGGGTGTTGGCCGGGCAGGTCGCGGTGACGAGGCCCGCCGTCGAGCTGGTGGTGGGTCCGGCGACCTTGTTCATCACCACCTGGGTGTGGTTGATCAGGTTACTGCTGAAGCACATCGCGTACGGGGTGCTGGAGAAGGAGGCGTTGACCGCGCCGCCGCTGCCGCCGATGCCGAGCCAGTACGTCACGTCGGTGCCGACGACACCGGTTGATCCGGTGTACTCGGTGCTGCCGTCGGGGCTCGGCGAGCTGCCGTTGATCTTGTTGCCGTTCGACGAGGCGCCGGTGCCGATGGCCTGGTTGATGCCGCCGCCGGATATCAGACCGCTGCTGCAGTGGGCGTTGGTCGATATCTCGGAGAAGGTGGTGGCGGGTCCGGAGGTGGCGCCGGGGGCCTTCACGGTCACGGCGACGGTGTTGGCGTAGGCGGTGCCCGGCGTGGCCATGGCCAGCAGGGCGCCCACGACCAGCGCCTTCCCCGCGACGGGGCGCCGCAGAAGGAACTTCCTCATCGATGTTCTCCCTTTCGGAGGTGCATCCCGGGCGCGCCATGGTGCGGATGGCGCTTGCGGAATGTAGCAGTCAGATAAGACTGCAAGTAAGGGGAGAATCTCAAGTTTGCCTAGCAAATGCGTACCTGTGGGTAGGTCTACTGTTGACCTTTCAGGCCCGGCCTGATCAGGACCTTGATGTGGTCCCGGGCGGCGCGGGCAGGCGAAGCCGCGCCCAGGCCGCCGAAGCCGGCCTCGCCGGTGACCGGATCCGCGCGCCGGGGCCGGGACGGGAGCCGTCAGGCGTAGAGGAAGAGGGCGTCGAACCAGACCAGGTCGCGTGCCGCGTCGAGGAAGTAGCGGCCTTCCACGTGATCGGCGTCCGTCGGGGCGCCGTTGACCTCCAGGTCGTGCTCCGGGCTGCTCTGCCAGACGGCGCCGTTCGGGAGGAACTTCCGTAGCGGGCCCGGGATGTCCGACGGGGCGCCGACGGAGAAGGGGACCTGCCGGGGACGGCCTATCGCCTCCGCTGCTCTCCCTTGCGGCAGACGCGCCAGACCGACGACGCGGATCCGGGATTCCGGGCCCGGGATCGAGCGTTCGTCGTAGGCGCCCTTGTTGATGCCGTAGCCGAGCCAGTGCGCGTCCGACATCTCGCCGACCGTGGCGAACCGGGCGCGCAGCGGCTCGATGTCGGTGCGGACCCGCTCCGGAGGCAGCGGCGGATCCTCGGACCGCAGGGCGTAACCGCCGGCCATTACCCCGGTCAGCAGCAGCGCGGAGCCGCCGAGCACAGCGAGGAGCCTGCGCCGGTCGATGCCGCCGCGCTGCGCTTCCATCGTCCCCCCTGGGCCCGTCAGTTCAAGGCGCCGATCATAGCGGCGGCCGTCGCCGCCATCGCCGTGCGGGCGGCCGTCAGGTAGGGCCTGGGGTCGGCCGCGGTGAGGTGGGTGCGGATGGCCTCGGTCATGGCCACGTTCAGCGCGGTGCCGATGTTGACCTTGCGGATGCCGCCCGCGACGGCGGCCGCGAGCTCGCTGTCGGGCAGGCCCGAGGAGCCGTGCAGGACGAGGGGTACGTCCACCGTCTTGGCCAGCCGGGCCAGCAGCGCGTGGTCCAGGGCGGCGGTGCGGCTGGTCATGGCGTGGCTGCTGCCGATGGCCACGGCCAGCGCGTCGACCCCGGAGTCGGCCACGAACCGGCGCGCCTCGTCGGGGTCGGTACGGGCGCCGGGCGCGTGCGGGTCCAGCGGGGCGGCCCCGTTCTTGCCGCCGACCTCGCCCAGCTCGGCCTCGATCCAGAGCCCGTTGACGTGCGCCCAGTCGGCGGCGGAGCGGGTCGCCTCCAGGTTCTCGGCATACGGCAGGTGCGCGGCGTCGTACATCACCGAGCCGTATCCCGCGTCGCCGGCCTGGCGGAGCAGCTCGGAGCTCTTGACGTGGTCGAGGTGCAGGCCGACGGGGACCGCGGCGGCCTCGGCGCAGGCAACGGCGGCCCGGGAGATCGGCAGCAGCCGGCCGCCGCGGAACTTCACGGCGTTCTCACTCAGCTGGAGGATGACGGGCAGCCCCGCCGCCTCCGCTCCGGCGACGACCGCTTCGGCGTGCTCGAGCGTAATGATGTTGAAGGCGGCGATGGCGCGGCCCGCGGCGGCCGCGTCCCGCACGAGCGTCCCCGCGGGAACCAGGCTCATCGGACCGCCTCTTCTCCGGTGGTGAGGATCACCGAGCGGGTGAGGTGGCGGGGCGCGTCCGGATCCAGCCCCTGGTGGGCGGCGACGGCGAGGGCGAGGCGGTGGACCCGGACCAGTTCGGCGAGCGGGTCGAGCCGCCCGGCCACCCACTGGGCGCCGGTGGCCCGCACCTGTTCGGCGAGCCCGTCGGGCGCCGCGTCGAGCGACCAGGTGACGGTGCCGGGCCCGGAGACGCTGATGGGCCCGTGCCGGTACTCCATCGCCGGATAGGACTCGGCCCAGGACAGGGAGGCCTCGCGCATCTTCAGCCCGGCCTCGTGGGCGAGGCCGACGCTCCACCCACGCCCGAGGAAGGTGAACTGCCCGCGGCTCTCCAGCTCGGCGGGCAGCGGCTCGGCCAGCGCCGTGCGGGCGTCGGCGACCACGCCCGCGGTGTGCAGCCCGGCGTGGGCGCGCAGCAGGGTCAGGGCGGTGGTGGCGAAGCGGGTCTGGACGACGGACTGCTCGTCGGCGAAGTCGAGGACGACCACCTCGTCGGCGAGGGTCATCACCGGGGTCGCCGGATCACCGATGACCGCGGTGGTGGGCACGCCCGCGTCCCGCAGCGCGCCCAGCAGATCCAGCACCTCGGTGGTGGTCCCGGACCGGGTCAGCGCGACGACCCGGTCGTAGCGGCGGTGGCGCGGGAACTCCGAGGCGGGGAAGGCGTCGGTCTCCCCCTGGCCCGCCTCCTCCCGCAACACGGCGGCCGCCTGGGCCATGTAGTACGAGGTCCCGCACCCGACGATCGCGGTACGCTCCCCCGGCTGCGGCAGCACCGCCCGCCGGGCCGGGGCCAGTTCGGCGGCCCGCTCCCAGCATGCGGGTTGCGTGCCCAACTCGTACGCGACGTGACTCATACAGGCTCCCTCGTGCGACAGGCGGCTCTGAATGCATTTTCTTGCAAGATAGTCCCACCTTTCGCGCAACTTCAAGCAACCACGACATGATCGCCTGAGTTACTGTCTGCGGGTAGACCGAAGGTGAGCGAAAGGGGGCGGCCGATGACCCGCAAGGAGCGATGGCAGACGCTGCTGGATCTGCTGGTGCAGCGGGGCGAGCTGGAGGTGGAGCCGGCCGCCGAGTCCCTCGGCGTGTCCGCCGCGACCATCCGGCGCGACCTCGACCAGCTCGCCGAGCAGCAGCTGCTGGTCCGCACGCGCGGCGGGGCGGTGCTCCACGGGGTCTCGTACGAACTCCCCCTGCGCTACCGCACCTCGCGCCGCGCCGCCGAGAAGGGCCGCATCAGCGAGGCGGTGGCGCGCCTGATCACGCCGGGCGAGGTGATCGGCCTGACGGGCGGCACCACCACCACCGAGGTGGCGCGTGCCCTGGCCGGCCGCCCGGACCTGGCCACGGGCTCCCCGGCCCTGACCGTGGTCACCAACGCCCTCAACATCGCGGGCGAGCTGGTGATCCGGCCGCAGTTCAAGATCGTGCTGACGGGCGGGGTGGCCCGCCCCCAGTCCTACGAGCTCACGGGCCCGCTGGCCGAACAGGTGCTCGGCCAACTGGCGGTGGACACGGCGGTCGTCGGCGTGGACGGCTTCGACCCGGCGGACGGCGCGGCAACCCGCCACGAGGACGAGGCCTCGGTCAACCGCCTGCTGTGCGAACGGGCCCGCCGGGTGGTGATCGCGGCCGACTCCAGCAAGCTGGGCGTCCGCGCCTTCGCCCGCATCTGCGCGACGGACTCGGTGGACGTCCTGGTCACGGACACGGGCCTGGCCGTCGAAGTGGCGCGCGAGTTCGAATCGGCGGGCGTCGAGGTACTGCGGGTGTAGCCACCGCCTCCCCTGCCGGCCGCTGCCCGCCGTAGGCACCCGCCTCCAGCCACGGAACCCCGCTGGACGCCGAACCGGGCGAAGCGCTCAGTACACCGGCAGCCTCTCCGACTCCCGCACCAGCGCCGCCAGCACCGGCGCGATCAGCGGGTGCGTCTCACCCCCGCGTCGCGTGGCCGCGAACACGCGGCGCGTGGCGGCAGGCCCGCTCACCGGCCTGACCTGGACCTCCTTGAGGTCCATGCCGCGCAGCGCCGAACGCGGTACGAGGGCCACCCCGGCCCCCGCGCCCACCAGCGCCGTCACCGCGCGGAAGTCATCAGACGAATGCACGAACCGCGGCTGGAAGCCCGCCAGTTCACAGGCGAGCAGGGTCACGTCATGGCACGGGTTGCCGGGATACTGGCCCACCCAGTCCGCATCGGAGAGGTCCGCAAGCGACACCGCGGGCAGGTCGGCCAGCGGGTGCCCCGAGGGCAGCACCGCGTCGAAGGGCTCCGCGTACAGCGGGAGGACCGACAGCCTGGCGTCGTCGGCCCCCGGGCCGCCCCGGTACTCGACCGCCAGCGCCACGTCCGCCTCGCCGTCGAGCAGCAGCGGCAGGCTCTGGTCGCCCTCCGCGTCCCGCACCCGCAGCCTGATCCCCGGGTGGTCGAGCGCGAGCCGGGCGATCGCCGGAGCCAGTACCTCCGCGATACCGGTCGCGAAGGCGGCCACCGTGACGTCACCGGCCGAGCCCCCCGCGTAGGCCGCGAGTTCCGCCTCCGCCCGCTCCAGCTGCGCCAGCACCTCGTGGGCGTGGCCGAGCAGGATCTCACCGGCCGCCGTGAGCCGTACGCCCCGCCCGCTCCGCGTGAGCAGGGCATGGCCCGTCTCCTGTTCCAGCGCCGCGAGCTGCTGGGAGACGGCGGAGGGGGTCAGGTACAGGGCTGCGGCCGCGGCGGTCACCGTACGGTGGTCCGCCACGGCCCGCAGGATGCGCAGCCGGCGGGGGTCGATCACCCCTCCATGATGTCAGCCCTGAGCAGCGGAAAGCGCCTCGCGGGCGTCGACGAAGGCCGCCACCGCGCGCTCCACGTCGGCCGTGGAGTGGGCCGCCGAGAGCTGCACGCGGATGCGCGCCGCGCCCATCGGGACCACCGGGTAGGAGAAGCCGATCACGTAGACCCCGCGCTCCAGGAGCAGCTCGGCCATCCGGGCCGCCTTCGCCGCGTCGCCGATCATCACGGGGGCGATGGCGTGGTCGCCGGGCAGGATCTCGAAGCCGGCCTCGGTCATCTTCGTACGGAAGAGCGCGGTGTTGGCGGCGAGCTGCTCGCGCAGGTCGCCGGCCGACTCCAGCAGGTCGAGCACCTTCAGCGAGGCCGCCGCGATGACCGGGGCGAGCGAGTTGGAGAACAGGTACGGGCGCGAGCGCTGGCGCAGCAGCTCCACGATCTCGGCGCGCGCGGCGACGTAGCCTCCGGAGGCGCCGCCGAGCGCCTTGCCCAGGGTGCCGGTGATGATGTCGACGCGGTCCATGACCCCGTGCAGCTCGGGGGTGCCTCGGCCGCCGGGGCCGACGAAGCCGACGGCGTGCGAGTCGTCGACCATGACCATGGCGTCGTAGCGCTCCGCGAGGTCGCAGATCTCCGCGAGCGGGGCGACGTAGCCGTCCATGGAGAAGACGCCGTCGGTCACGATCAGGCGGCGGCGGGCGTCCTGCGACTCCTTGAGGCGCATCTCCAGCTCCGCGAGGTCGCGGTTGGCGTACCGGTAGCGGCGGGCCTTCGACAGCCGGATGCCGTCGATGATCGAGGCGTGGTTGAGGGCGTCGGAGATGACCGCGTCCTCGGCGCCGAGCAGGGTCTCGAAGACACCGCCGTTGGCGTCGAAGCAGGAGGAGTAGAGGATCGTGTCCTCCTGGCCGAGGAACGCCGACAGCCGCGCCTCCAGCTCCTTGTGCACCTCCTGCGTACCGCAGATGAAGCGGACGGAGGCCATGCCGTAGCCCCAGCGGTCGAGCGCGTCCTTCGCGGCGGCGACGACCTCGGGGTGGTCGGCGAGCCCCAGGTAGTTGTTGGCGCAGAAGTTGAGCACCTCACCGGCCTGGCCGCCCCCGGTGACGGCGACGGCCGCGTTCTGCGGGGTGCCGATCACGCGCTCGGGCTTGTGCAGGCCGGCGGCGCGGATCTCGTCGAGGGTGGTGCGCAGGTCCTCGCGTACGGACTCGAACATGGTGGGGCTCTCCAATGCGGCGGAGGGAGGCGAACGAAGGGGGCCGGGCCCCGCGGAGGGGGGAGGGTGTGCAGGGCCCGGCCGAGGGAGATGGTCTGTGGTGATCCGTCAGGATCGATCGGAACTCATCGGAACCAATCGGAATCCATGGAGACCGAACGCGCTGTTACGCGGTCCAGTCCAGGATGATCTTGCCGCTGCGGGCGGTGGACGCCTCGTCGAAGGCGGCCTGGAAGTCGCGGTGCGAGTAGCGGCCGGTGATGACCGGGGACAGGTCGAGCCCGCCCTCCAGCAGCACGGTCATCGCGTACCAGGTCTCGAACATCTCGCGGCCGTAGATGCCCTTGATGGTGATCATCGAGGTGACGACCTTGGCCCAGTCCACCGGGAACTCCTGCGCCGGCAGGCCCAGCATGGCGATCCGGCCGCCGTGCGTCATGTTGTCGATCATGTCGCGCATGGCCTCGGCGCGGCCGGACATCTCCAGGCCGATGTCGAAGCCCTCGCGCAGGCCGAGCTGCGCCTGGGCGTCGGCGATGGAGGTCTCGGCGACGTTCACCGCGAGGGTGGCGCCCGCCTTTCGGGCGATCTCGAGGCGCTCGGGGCTGACGTCGGTGATGACCACGTTGCGCGCGCCGGCGTGCCGGGCCACGGCCGCCGCCATGATCCCGATCGGGCCGGCGCCGGTGATCAGTACGTCCTCGCCGACGAGCGGGAAGGACAGCGCCGTGTGCACGGCGTTGCCGAAGGGGTCGAAGATCGCCGCCACGTCCAGGTCCACGGCGGTCCGGTGCACCCACACGTTCTGCGCGGGCAGGACCACGTACTCGGCGAAGGCGCCGTCGCGGCCCACCCCGAGCCCGATCGTGCTGCGGCACAGGTGGCGGCGCCCGGCCAGGCAGTTGCGGCACTTGCCGCACACCAGGTGGCCCTCACCGCTGACCAGCGCGCCGACCTCGATGTCCTGTACGTCCGCGCCGAGCGCCGCGACCTCGCCGACGAACTCGTGGCCGAGGACGAGCGGGGTCTTGACCGCGCCCTGCGCCCAGCCGTCCCAGGCGCGGATGTGCAGGTCGGTTCCGCAGATGCCGGTGCGCAGCACCTTGATCAGCACATCGCCGGGGCCGTACTCGGGCTCCGGGACGTCCATGAGCCACAGCCCGGGCTCGGCCTTGTGCTTGACGAGTGCCTTCATGGGGTGGCTCCAGGCATGCGGAAGGGGCGCCACGGGCGTACGGGCCCGGACGGCGTTCGGTGACGGGCACCAATCTGCCGAGCGGCGCGGTGATCAGTCCATCGAGACTTTCTTAAGCGGGTCGACAGCGCAGCTTCACGCCTATGCTCCTCACGTGACGGGGCAGGGTGCCGGACCGGGGAGGTCCGGGGGAATGGGGAGGTGAGGGGCGTGCCGAGTCTGCGCAGCAGGGCGCTGTCGGCGGCGCTGATCGCGGCGGGACGGCGAAGACGGTTCGGGAGCGTCGAAGCGGTACGGACCCGGGTGGCGCAGTCCGCGCGCCGGCCCGCTTCGCACCTGCCGCCCCGCTCGCTGGGCCGGGTCGCGGAGATCTCGCGGACCTTCGTCGGAGCCTGGCCGGTGTACGACGTGTCCCCGCGCGGGACCGAGCCGGCGTCCCAGGTGCTGTACGTGCACGGCGGCGGCTACATCAACGAGCTGATGCGCCCGCACTGGGCGATGATCCGGACCCTCGTCACGCAGGCGGCCGCGCGGGTCGTCGTACCCGCGTACATCCTCGCGCCGCGCGGGACGGCCGACCGGACGGTCCCGGTCGCCGCCGACCTCCTCAGCGGTCTGATCGCGAGCGGCGGCGCGGGCGGGACGGTGCTCATCGGGGACTCGGCCGGAGCCGGCCTGGCGCTGGCCGCGGCGCAGCGGCTGCGCGACCGCACGGGGGCACAGCCCTCCCGGATCGTGCTGATCTCGCCCTGGCTGGATGTGACCATGAGCCATCCGGACCAGGCGGGCATCGAGGCGGCCGATCCGCTCCTGAGCCGCCCGGGGTTGCGGGAGGCGGGGCGGCTGTACGCCGGGACCCTGGCCGTCGACGATCCCCGCGTGAGCCCCCTGCACGGGTCCTTCGGCGGCCTGGCGCCGCTGACGGTGTTCACCGGGACCAGGGACGTGCTGAGCACGGACAGCAGGGAGCTGCTGCGCCGGGCGCGGGCGGAGGGCGCCGAGGTGGAGTTCCACGAGGAGGCCGGGTTGCCGCACGTCTACCCCCTGCTGCCGCTGCCGGAGGGACGGGCGGCGCGCGAGCGGATCGTCGAGCTGGTCCGGGCGGCGGGCGAACTCTGATCCCCGGACACCGGGCTACGCCGTGCAGGTCATCAGCGAGCTGACCGGCCAGGCGCGGTACGCCGTCCAGTACGCCTCATCGCGGACGGGGTCGGCGGGCGGAGTGCGGTTCGGCTGCCAGCCGACCGTGGCGAAGCCCGCTTCGACGGCCGCTTCGGCGAGGTCGGCGTGGGCCCATTCGCGGAACTCGAAGGGGACCGGCGGCTCGGTCAGGAAGTGCGCCTTCAGCAGCGGCGCGTCGCCCTCCGAGACCCGGTCGAGGATGCGGACCCCGTACGGCGACCAGTCCACGCGGGGGAACGCGCCCGCGTTGGGGACGATGGCGAGGAGTTTCCCGCCGGCGCGCAGGTTGGCGCGGGCGGACCGGAACATCGCGTGCAGGGAGCCGCGGTCGGGCGCGTAGCTGAAGAGGTAGACGGCGGTGGCGAGGTCGAAGGGGCCGAGGTCGGGGAGGCCTGCGGCGTCGGCGACGAGGTATTCGATGCTGCCGGGCCGCTCCTCGGCCGCCTCGTGCTCGCGGGCCAGTCTGATCATCTCCGCCGAGCTGTCCACGCCGACGGTGCGGCGGGCGCCGCCGCGGGCCAGCAGGCGGGTGTTGTAGCCGTATCCGCAGGCCAGGTCGAGGGTGTCGAGCCCCCGTACCCCGCCGAGCGCGTCGAGGGCGCCGAGGAGGGTGTGGGTGTCGGCCGCCGAGAAGGCCGCCGTGTTCTGGGATTCCGCGAAACGCTCGCCGGTGGTGTCGTACTGGTACCGCATGCTCTGCCTTCCGGTGGCCTGCCGGGGTGGGGACGGGGGTGGGGCGCGTGCGTATCGTGCCCCGCGGCGCGTCCGGGGACGGCCCGTACGCCCGTGCGTCCCCCGGACGAGGGAAGCGGTCGGCCTATCGCCGCTGCTCGCGCGCTCTAAGGGGCCAGTTCGCGGGCGCAGGTCCGCAGCCAGGCGTGCGCCGGATCGGCGTCGTGCCGGGGATGCCAGGCCATCCCGAACGGCAGCGTCGGCAGGTCGAGCGGGATCTCGAAGGCCTCCAGCCCCAGCGCCTCGGCGAGCGGCACGGCCTGGGTGGTGAGCAGGCCGACGAGGTCGCTCTCGCGCAGCACGAACAGGGAGGCGGGGAAGGTGCCCACACTGCCCACCACCCGCCGGGACAGGCCCTGTTCGGCGAGGGCGGTGTCCACCGGGCCTTGCAGCCGGCCGCGCCGGGAGGCGACCAGGTGTTCGGCGGCGGCGAAGCGGCGGGCCGTGACGCGCCCGCGGAGCAGGGGGTGTCCGCGGCGTACGACGGCCAGCATCCGCTCGTCGGAGAGTTGCTCGACGCGCACCTCGGGGGAACGGGTGTCGACGACGCCGAGTTCCAGGTCGGCGACGCCCTCGCGCAGGGCCGGGACGTCCACGTGGCTCTCCCCCAGGAAGCGCAGGCGCACGCCCGGCGCCTCCCGGCTCACCCGGGTGAGGAGGGTCGCCGCGTGGAGGGCGGTGAAGGCGTCGTTGGCCAGCACGGTGAAGGTACGCGTGAGGGTGGCCAGGTCCACCTGACCGCCGGCCAGGAACAGCGCCCGGGCCCGTTCGACGACGGCCCGCACCTCCCCCTGGACCGCCAGGGCGTGCGGGGTGGGGACCATGGTCCGCCCGGCCCGGACCAGGACGGGGTCGCCGAGCGCCTTGCGGATCCGGCCGAGGGTGCGGCTCATGGCGGGCTCGGAGAGGTGCAGGCGGGCCGCGGCCCGGGACACGCTCGACTCCTCCAGGAGGACGTCGAGGGCGACGAGCAGGTTGAGGTCCAGCCCCCCGGATCCGGATTGCGTCACACGCATTCATCCCTTGCAGAACATGCACTGGAAAGCAGGTCGGTCCAACCCTACGGTGGCTCGGGGGAGATGCCCCACCCGTATCCCGCAGCCGGCATCCCGCCCGCATCCGCATCCCCTGCCACCCCACCGACTCCGAGGAGGAGCCGTGCTCCGCCATGCCCAGAAACCGCTCCGGGCCGAATCCGCCCCGGGCCTCTCCCGGCCCGCCCTGCTCGTGCTGTGCGCCTGCGTACTGGTCGCCCAGGCGATGGTCGCGGCCGTCAACCTGCTGATCCCGCAGCTCGCCGCGTCCACCCTGCGGCCGAGCCCCGGCCAGTTGCTCTGGGCGGTCGACGCGTACGTGATCGTCTTCGCCGCGCTGCTCATCCCGGCCGGCGCGCTCGGCGACCGCTACGGCCGCAAGGGCGCCCTGCTCGGCGGGCTCGCCCTGTTCGCCGCGGGCGGGGCCGTCAGCGCCCTCGCCACGACCCCCGCCGTACTGATCGCCGGGCGCGGGGTGTGCGGGGCGGGCGCGGCCCTGATCATGCCCGCCACCATGTCCGTCCTGGTCCACCTGAGCCCGCCCGAACGGCGCGGTCAGGCCCTGGCCACCTGGACCCTGTCGGCGGGCCTCGGGGGCCTGGCCGGCAATGTCGGCGGCGGCCTGGCCGGGGAGTTCCTGACGTGGCGGGCCCTGTTCTGGGCCGTCGTCCCGCTCGGCGCGCTGCTCGCGCTCGCGGTCGCCCGTACGGTTCCCCGTACGCCCTCGCGGCCCGACGCGGCCGTCGACCCCTTCGGGGCCGTGCTGCTGGCGGGGGCGCTGCTCGCCGTGGTGTACGGGATCATCGAGGGGCCCTCGTACGGCTGGGGCTCGGTCCGCGTGCTGACGGCCTTCGCGGCCGGCGCCGGGCTGCTGGCGGCCTTCACCGTCCACGGACTGCGCGCCGCCCGCCCGCTGCTGGACCCGCGGGTCTTCGCCTCGCGCAGGCTGCGCGCCGGGGCGCTGGGCATCGGCACCGCCTTCTTCGGGCTCTTCGCGCTGTTCTTCGTCAACGCCCAGTACCTGCAGTACGCGAAGGGCTTCTCCCCGGCCCAGACCGGCCTGGCGATCGTTCCGCTGACCATCGGGATGGCCCTGGTGCCCCGGTTCGGCGCCCGGCTCCAGGACCGCACCGGGCCCCGCCTGCCGGTCGGCGCCGGGCTCGGCCTGATCGGGGCGGGGCTGCTGCTGGTCTCCACCGCCGGCGCGGGCACCCCGTACGCCGTGTACGCGCTGTACCTGCTGGTGCTGTCCGTCGGCACCGGGCTGTGCGCGCCCGCGCTGACGCTGACGGTGGTCGCCGAACTGCCCGCGCACCAGGCCGGGCTCGGCTCCGGGCTCAACACGGCGGCCCGCGAGATCGGCGCCGCGCTGGGAGTGGCGGTGGTCGGCACGGTGCTGGCCTCCCGCTTCCACGGGAACCCGCAGGACCCGGCGCAGGTCGCGGCCTTCACCGACGCGATGGGAGCGGCGCTGCGCACGGTGGCCGTGGTGCTGCTGCTCGCTTCGGCCGCCGTCGTGGCCGGGTACCGCAACAGCGGGCCGAAGAGGTAGCGCACGGCCGGGACCGGCGCCCGCCGGAGGGCGACGCGCCGGGATGCAGTCCCCGGCGCCGAGGGCGCATGCTGGCGGTGTGACGGCGAGACCGGACAACGACGGCCCCGCCCCTGACGCAACGGCCCAGGTGCTCGCCCGGGCCGCCGTCGAAGCGGTGTCGGCCGTCGGCGGGTACGCGGGCGGGGTATACCTGCGCTCCGGCTCCGAGGACCTGCTCCTGCTGGCCGCTGTCCTGGGGCTCCCGGTGCCGCTGTTCCGGCCCTGGGGGCGGATGGTGGTGAACCGCCCGTACCCGGTGGCGGAGGCCTATCGCTCCGGGCAGGCGGTGCACCTGCCGGACGCGGAGTCGGCCATGCGCCGGTTCCCGCAGCTGATGGCCGGGCTGCCGTTCCCCTTCGGCTCGCTGTACGAGCCGGTGACCGCGGACCGCGAGCGGTTCGGGGTGCTGTTCGTGCTGCGCGAGGCGACGCCCGGCGTGGCGGTGGGCGCCCATGACCGGAAGCGGCTGCGCGAGACCGCGGACCGGCTGGCCCTGGAGCTGGCGGCGCTGGCGGCGGCCGGGACACAGGTGGTCTGGAACAGTGCCCCGGTGCCCGTGGATCCGCCGACCGCGCCCGCGACGCCCGCCGGATCCGCCCTGTCCGCCCTGGCCGCCGAAGGTGCCAGGGCGGCCGTCGACCGGCTGGCGCAGGCCGTGCTGTCCGTGGACCGGCAGGGCAGGATCGGCTTCGTCAACTCCGCCGCCGAGACACTGCTCGGCAGCAGCCGGGCCCGGCTGCGCGGGCAGGTGCTGTGGGAAGCGCTGCCCTGGCTCGGGCATCCGGCGTACGAGGACCACTTCCGCGGGGTGTTCCTGTCCACCGTGCCGGTGCACTTCGCGGCCCGGCGCCGTCGGCACCCGCCCGGCGACTGGCTGTCGGTGGACCTGCACCCGGCGCCCGACGGGGTGACCGTGATGCTCAGCACGACCCCGGAACCCGGCTACGCGCCGCCGTCCGCGGTCCGCCCGGGTGCCGGGCTGGGCTCACCGGCGGACCGGGCCTCCGCGCTGTACCGGCCGGTGGCCCTGGCGATCGCGCTGACCGAGGCGGTCACGGCCCGCCAGGTGTCGGCGGTGGTCACCGACGAGCTGCTGCCCGCCTTCGGCGGCCGGCAGCTGGCGATCTACATGCTCGACGAGCGGCATCTGCACCTCGCCTGGGAGACCGGTTTCCCCAAGGGCTTCCTCGACCGGTTCGACGGGGTCGCGCTCGACGCCCGGCTGCCGGGCGTGGAGACCCTCACCTCCGGCCGGCCGCTGTTCTTCGAGTCGATGGAGCACCTGGCCGCCGCCTATCCGGGGATCCCGCTGGACGCCTCGGTCGGCGCCCGCGCCTTCCTGCCGCTGATCGCCTCCGGCCGGCCGGTCGGCTCGTGCATCCTCGGCTTCGACCAGCCGCGCGGCTTCAGCCCGGAGGAGCGTACGGTGTTGACCGCGCTGGCCGGGCTGATCGCGCAGGCCCTGGAACGGGCGCGGCGCTACGACAGCGAGGCGGCGCTCGCCCGCGGACTGCAGGCGGCCCTGCTGCCGCACCGGCTGCCGGTGCGCGAGCACGTGGACACGGTGGGCCGCTACCTCCCCGGCACCGCGGGGATGGACGTCGGCGGCGACTGGTACGACGTCGTCGAGGCCGGCGGGGGCCGGCTGGCCCTGGTGATCGGGGACGTCCAGGGCCACGGGGTGGCCGCCGCCGCGACCATGGGCCAACTGCGCAGCGCCGTACGGGCCTTCGCGCTCAGCGGCAGTACACCGGAGCAGGTGATGGCCGGCACGAACCAACTCCTCATCGACCTCGATCCGGGCCAGTTCGCCAGCTGCTGCTACGTGTTGCTCGACCCCGGGTCGGGAGACATCCGGGCCGTCCGGGCCGGGCATCCCCAGCCCCTGCTGCGCCACCCCGACGGCCGGACCGAGGTACTGGACCTGGCCGGCGGGGTGGTGCTCGGCATCGACCCGGAGGCCGCGTACCCGGTCACGGAACTGCGGCTGGAGACCGGCTCGGTGCTCGCCCTGTACACGGACGGGCTGGTGGAGACGCCGGGCACCGACATCGACCTCGGGGTGGAGCGGCTGCGGACGGCCCTGGCCGGAGCCGGCCCGACCCCGCTGACCGAGATGGCCGACCGGCTGATCGCCGACGCGGGCAGCGCCGCCGACCGGCCGGACGACATCGCCCTCCTGCTGGCCTCGCGCACCTAGCCCGCCGCGGCGCGGGCGGCCGGACGACGGCACGGCCCGGTCCACGTCCGATCCGGCAAAGCGGAGGGAAATTCTTCGGCGGTCGGGCTGCGGTTCCCGCACACGCCGCTCGTGCAGCATTAACACGGTCTTTACACCCCGGATCGGCCCCGGAGGCCTCGCGGACGATGGAATCCGCAGGTGAACAACCCTTGACCTGCGGATCTCGCGGAGATTGCATGTCGGCCCGGGAGCCACGGAACCAGTTGCTCACCACCGCCTCGGAGGCGATACCGCTCCCGCGCTCATTCACCGCATCTGCCGATCGGAACCTCGCACCGATGACTGAAACGATCAGCGCACCACAGGCCCTCTCCCCCGCCACCGGGCCCGTCCCGCAGAAGCTCAAGCGTTCCATCGGCGTCGTCGGAGGGACACTGCTCACCCTCTCGTGCGTGACGCCCGCCTCGACCCTCTTCGTCGTCGTGCCCGATCTCTTCGCCAGTCTCGGCACCTGGACCGCCCTGACCATCGCCATCGGCTCGCTGCTCTGTATCGGCGTCGCCTTCTGCTACTCCGAACTGGGCACGCTCATCCCCAGCGCGGGCGGCGAGTACGCGATGGTCTCCACGATGGCCGGCCGGCTCGCCGGGTGGCTGGTCTTCGTCCTGTCCCTGCTGGTCGTCATGATCGTGCCGCCCGTGATCGCCATGGGCACGGCCGACTACCTCGCCCCGGTGATCGACATACCGGCGCCGGTCGCGGGCGGCGGCGTCATGCTGCTCGCCACCCTCGCCGGACTCCTCGACCTGCGGGCCAACGCCTGGATCACCGGCATCTTCCTGGTGCTGGAGGTCGTCGCCGCCGCCCTCGTCGCCGTACTGGGCTTCGCGCACAGCGAGCGCGGCGCCGACGCGCTGGTGCACGGCACCGTCGCCGCCGAGGGCGGAGGCACCTCCACCGTCACCGCGATGATGGTCGTCTCCGGGCTCGCCATCGCCCTGTTCATCACCCAGGGGTTCTCGACCGCCGTCTACCTCTCGGAGGAGCTGGAGAACCCGCGGCGCAACGTCGCCCGGACCGTGCTCCTCACGCTCGCCATCTCCACCGCCGTCATCCTGGTCCCGGTCATCGCCATCACCATGGGCTCCCCCGACCTGGACGCGCTGGCCGCCGGCGACCTCGGCGGGATGGTGACCGCCTGGTCCAACTCGGCCGTCGGCACCTTCGTGAGCCTGTGCGTCGCCCTCGCCATCGTCAACGCGGGCATCGTCATGGTCATCCAGAACTCGCGGGTGCTGTTCGCCTCCGCCCGCGACAAGGCCTGGCCCGCGCCCGTCAACCGGGCGCTGTCCAAGCTGGGCCGCTTCGGCTCGCCGTGGGTGGCCACCCTGGTCGTCGGTGTCCCGGGTGCGGCGCTGTGCTTCGTCAACCTCGACACCCTGTACGGGGTCACCGGCGTCTCCGTGACCGGCATGTACCTGCTCGTCGCGGTGGCCGCGCTGTTCAGCCGGCGCGGGGCGCACCGCGAGGTGGCCGCCTGGCGGATGCCGCTGTGGCCGGCCGTGCCGGTCGTGCTGATCGTCGTACTCGCCTACATCCTGACCCAGCAGGAGACCCCGTACCTGCTGTGGACCGGCGGGATCACCGCCGCGGCCACCCTGTACTGGGCGCTGTACCTGCGGCCGCGGCGCGAGACGCGCTGGCTGGTCAGTATTCCGGAGGACGGCGAGGAGAACGCCGCGTAAGGTCACGGCAACGGGATCGCGCGGTCCCGCAGGGTGCGGGGCTGTGGCAGAGCGGTCCAATGCACCGTCGGCGCCGGAGGTTTCCCGGTGCCGACGGCTAGCGGTCGACGGCCGGACCTGGCCTTCGGCCCCGCGGGTTCGAATCCCGTCGGTCCCGCACCCGACCCGGGAGCTCGACTGGAAAGGGGTCCATGGCCACCACCACCGCTCCTGCCGAGCCCTCCCCCTTCTCCCTCGAAGTGCGCCGTCGGCGGGCGCTGCGCCGGATGAGCCAGCTCGAACTGGCCACGCTCGCCGGTACCACGCAGCGCCATCTCAGCTTCATCGAGAGCGGCCGGTCGAAGCCGGGCCGGGCGATGGTGGTGCGGCTCGCCGAATCCCTGGGGCTCACCCTGCGGGAGCGCAACTCCCTTCTGCTGGCGGCCGGTTACGCGCCCGCCTACACCGAGTCGCCGCGGGACGGGGCCGCCCTGGAGCCGGCGATGACGGCCCTGCGGACCATCCTGACCGGGCACCTGCCGTACCCGGCGGTGGTCGCCGGGGCGCACGGTGAACTGGTCCTGGCGAACGAGGCGTTCGGGGTGATCACCGAGGGCGCGGCCGCGCACCTGCTCGCGCCGCCGGTGAACGTACTGCGGCTGGCGCTGCACCCCGAGGGCATGGCGCCGCGCGTGCTGAACCTGGCCGCGTGGGGGCGGCACATCGTGGAGAACCTGCGAGGCCGCGCGCAGGCCCACCCCGACCCCGAACTGGACGGGTTGCTGGCGGAGTTGCTCGGCTACCTGCCGGCGGAGACACCGCCCGGGCCGGACCACCTCGGCTTCGCCGTGCCGCTGCGGCTGCGCAGCGCGGGCGGCGAACTGCGGCTGCTGACCACCCTGACCTCCTTCGCCACGGCCGTGGACGTCACGCTGGCCGAGCTGCACCTGGAGGCCTTCCTCCCGGCCGACGCGGCCACCGGCGATCTGCTGCGCCGCCGCGAGGAGGACCGCAAGGCCGGCGTACGGGCCTGACCGCTCAGTCGCCCGGCTCCTCCCGGGCCAGGGTGAGCGCGGTGTTGACCAGGCCGACGTGGCTGAAGGCCTGGGGGAAGTTGCCGAGCTGGCGTCCGGCGACGGGGTCGTACTCCTCGGCGAGCAGCCCCACGTCGTTGCACACGGAGAGCAGCCGCTCGAAGAGGTCGCGGGCCTCCTTGCGCCGGCCCGTCAGCCACAGCGCGTCGGCCAGCCAGAACGAGCAGGCCAGGAAGGCCCCTTCGTCGCCGGGGAGCCCGTCGACGGAGGGGCCTTCGGTGCTGTAGCGGCGGACCAGGCCGCTGCGCCCCAGCTCCTCCCGGACGGCGTCGACGGTACCGACGACGCGCGGGTCGTCGGACGGCAGGAAGCCGACCCTGGGGATGAGGAGGGTCGCCGCGTCGAGTTCGCGGGAGCCGTAGTACTGGGTGAAGGTGCCGCGCTCGGCGTCGTAGCCCTTCTCGCACACGTCGCGGTGCACCTCGTCCCGCATGGTGCGCCAGCGCTCCACGTCCCCGGGCAGCAGCGGGTCGCGCTCCAGCGTCCGCACGGCCCGGTCGGCGGCGACCCAGGCCATCACCTTGGAGTGCACGAAGTGCCGGCGCGGACCGCGCACCTCCCACAGTCCTTCGTCGGGCCGGCGCCAGTTCTGCTCCAGGAAGTCGAGCAGCGCCAGCTGGATCCGCCAGGCGTGGTACTCGGAGGGGATCCCCGCGGCGCGGGCCAGGTGGAGGGAGTCGAGGACCTCTCCGTACACGTCGAGCTGGAGCTGGTCGACGGCGGCGTTGCCGACGCGCACCGGGGCGGAGGAGGCGTAGCCGCGCAGCCAGGGCAGTTCGCTCTCGGGGATCCGCCGCTCGCCCGCGATCCCGTACATGATCTGGAGGTCGGCGGGATCGCCGGCGACCGCGCGCAGCAGCCAGCTGCGCCAGGCGAGGGCCTCGTCGAGGAAGCCGGTGGAGAGGAGCGCGCCGAGGGTGAGGGTGGAGTCGCGCAGCCAGCAGTAGCGGTAGTCCCAGTTGCGGACGCCGCCGATCTCCTCGGGGAGGGAGGTGGTGGCCGCGGCGGCGATGCCGCCGGTCGGGGCGTAGGTGAGGGCCTTGAGGGTGATCAGGGAGCGGGTGACGGCCTCCCGGTAGGGGCCCTCGTACTGGCACTTGGCGGTCCAGTCCCGCCAGTCGGCGAGGCTCTGGTCCAGGGCTTCGAAGGGGTCGCAGGGGTCGGGGCGCGGATCGTGCGAAGGGTGCCAGGTGAGCACGAAGGCGACGCGCTGCCCCTCGGTGACGGGGAATTCGGAGCGGGTGCTGTTGTCCTCGCCCCAGGTGCGGACCGGGGGTTCGCTCCGGAACCAGGCGGAGTCGGGTCCTGCGACGGCGACCCGGTCCCCGTCGCTGCGGCGCACCCACGGCACGACGTGGCCGTAGTCGAACCGCAGGCGCAGGGTACTGACCATCCCGACCCGGCCGGAGACGCCCTCGACGATGCGGATCACGTCGGGGGCGATGTCGCGCTGCGGCATGAAGTCGATGACCTTGACGGTGCCGGTGCCGGTCTCCCAGTAGGACTCCAGGATCAGCGAGCCGTCCACGTAGGCCCTGCGGGTGCACCGTTCGCCGTCGGCGGCGTCGATGGGGGCGATGCGCCAGTGGCCGTTCTCCTCGTCGCCGAGGAGTCTGGCGAAGCAGGCCGCCGAGTCGAAGCGCGGCAGGCACAGCCAGTCGATGGACCCGTCACGGCCGACCAGCCCACTGGTCATGAGGTCGCCGATGAGTGCGTAGTCTTCGATGGGTTGTGTCATTCGTACGCTCTTCCCCCGAATGTCCGGGGCCAATCAGCTCAGGCCCCGGACACCCACGCGCGCGTCAGCTCCGTACGAGGAGCAGCACGCCGGCGAGGACGACGCCGAGGGCGACGGCGAGGGCGCCGTGGGCCAGGCGGTGGCCGCGGAGCACGGGCAGGAAGCGGTCGACGGCGTAGCGGCCGGGGCCGGTGAGGGCGAGGGCCGCGGCGCCCGCGGTCAGCAGCAGCTCGTACTCGATGCCCTTGGGGGCGAAGAAGGATCCCGCGCCGTGGACGGCGATCGCGTTGATGAGGGTGCCGACGATGGCGGCGCCGGCGAGCGGGGTGAGCAGTCCGACGGCAAGGCCGAGGCCGCCGAGGGTCTCGGTCAGGCCGGCGAGCACGGCCATGGCGTCGCCGGCGGGGTAGCCGCTGGCGGTGAAGAACTGGCCGGTGCCGCTGATGCCGCCGCCCCCGAACCAGCCGAAGAGCTTCTGGGTGCCGTGCGCGGCCATGGTCAGGCCGAGGACGAGGCGCAGGAGCAGCAGGCCGGCGTCGTGGCCCGGGGTGGACAGCGCGACGGCCTGCGCCGCCACCGCCGCCCGCGTGTTCGCGTTCGTGTGGGCGTTCGTGTTCGCCGAGGTGACGGAGGGGCTGGTCATCGTGGGGGTTCCTTCCGGTCGGGCGGCCCGAGGGAGCGGGGACGGAGTGGTTCAAATTCGAACCGCCAGCCCCGACCCTAACCAGTGATTCAAATTCGAACAACCCGTGTACCCTGGACCCATGGCTGAACCGAGATGGCTGAACGACCGCGAGATGCGGGCCTGGAGCGGCTTCCTGGCCGCGTCGGCCCTGGTGAACCGCCGTCTCGACCAGCAGCTCAAGGACGATTCGGGGCTCTCCCACCCGCAGTACGAGATCCTCGTGCGCCTCGCCGCGGCCCCCGGGCGCGAGCTGCGCATGACCGAACTCGCGAATGGCCTGATCAACTCCAAGAGCGGACTGACCTACCAGATCACCCAGATGGAGAAGGCCGGGCTGGTCCGCCGCCGCAGCTGCCCCTCCGACGTGCGCGGCGTCTACGCCGTCCTCACGGAGGCCGGCAGCGCCCGGCTGGACGAGGCGGCGCCGGGGCACGTGGCCACGGTCCGCGAGATCCTCGTCGACGTGCTCACCCCCGAGCAGCTCGACGCGCTCGCCGACGGACTGGGCGAGGTCGGCCGGCGACTGCGCGCGCAGGGCGCCTGAGCGGCCGCGGTACGCGGGCGCCCGATCCGGGTATAGGGCCGAAATGGACGGGAAGGTCTGGCTCGCTCTGGCCGCGGTCATCGCGGCCGGACTCGCGGTCTACGCGGCCGTGCTGCTCGTACGGGTCTTCAAGGCGCGACGGCTGCTGCTGGACGCCGGGATCCCACTGCGCGACAAGGCCCTCTTCTGGGTCGCCGTGCTGTACACGGTCTCCCCGGTGGACCTGATTCCGGATCCGGTCTACCTGGACGACATCGGCATCCTGCTGCTGGCCCTGCGCTCCCTCCAGGCAGCGGCGACCCGCCTGCCCGGCAAGGACCCCGCCCCCTCGTGACTCCGGACCGGCGGCGATCAGGCGGCCAGGGGGCGGTCAGAGGACTCCCCGGGGCCGGAACTGGACGCTGATGCGGGGGCCGACGGCCCGCGCCGACTTCGGCACCGCGTGCTCCATGGTCCGCTGGCAGGAACCGCCCATGACGACGAGGTCCCCGTGGCCCAGCGGGAGCCGCAGCAGGGTGGCGCCGCCGTCGCGGGGGCGGAGGGCGAGGTCGCGGGGGTCGCCCACGGAGACGATCGCGACCATGGTGTCCTCGGTGGAGGAACGGCCGGTCCGGTCCCCGTGCCAGGCGACGCTGTCGCGGCCGTCGCGGTAGAGGCAGAGCCCGGCGGTGGTGAAGGGCTCCCCGAGCTCGGCGGCGTAGTGACGGGTGAGAGCCTCCCGCGCCTCGGCGAGGGCGGGATGCGGCAGCTCCTCCCCCTCTCCGTAGAAGGCGAGCAGCCGGGGCACCTCGACCTCGCGCTCGTACATCTGCCGCCGCTCGGCACGCCAGGGCACGTCGGCGGCGAGCCGCTCGAAGAGCGCGTCGGCACCGCTCAGCCAGCCGGGCAGGTGGTCCACCCAGGCTCCCGCGCCGAGCGCGGTGCGCCGGATCCCGGCGAGCGGCCCGAGCCGGATCTCGTCGCCCTGGTCGAAGAGGGATCCCTGGAGGCCTTGGACTGCGTGCATGGCACCACCCTAACCCCATGAACCGAACACGTGCACGAATTAACGAGCCCGGATCATCAGACTTGGTAATGGGATCCATTTTCATATACTGTCGCCGGCGACGCCCTCCCACCCCACCCATGGAGATACCGATGGCCGTTCCCAAGCGGAAGATGTCCCGCAGCAACACCCGCCACCGCCGCGCCCAGTGGAAGGCCACCACCCCGCAGCTGGTGCCCATCACGGTCGACGGCTCCGTCTACCAGGTCCCCCAGCGCCTGGTGAAGGCGTACCAGCGCGGCCTGCTGCGCCCGGAGGGCTGAGCACCCGTGACGGCGTACGACCGCCCCCGCCTGCCGGTGACCGTCCTGTCCGGGTTCCTCGGCGCGGGGAAGACCACCCTGCTCAACCACGTGCTCGGCAACCGCGAGGGCTTGCGGGTCGCGGTCATCGTCAACGACATGAGCGAGGTCAACATCGACGCCGCCCTCGTCCGGGGCGGCGAGGCCGCGCTCTCGCGGACCGAGGAGCGGCTCGTCGAGATGACCAACGGGTGCATCTGCTGCACCCTGCGCGACGACCTGCTGGAGGAGGTGGACCGGCTGGCGCGCGAGGGCCGGTTCGACTACCTGCTCATCGAGTCGAGCGGGATCTCCGAGCCCATGCCGGTGGCCGCCACCTTCGCCTTCCCGCGCGACGACGGCGCCACCCTCGGGGACCTCGCGCGCCTCGACACGATGGTCACCGTGGTCGACGCGGCGAACTTCCTGCCCGAACTCGCCGGCGGCGACGAGCTGGTGGCGCGCGGGCTCGACCAGTACGAGGACGACGAACGGACGGTCAGCGACCTGCTGCCGCACGCCGTCTCCGAGGCGGCCTGACCGCTCCGCGGAGCCCCGGCGCGTTCAGGGCGCCGGGGTGTGGGACGTGTGGGGCGTGCGGGACGCCCTGCGGCCGAGGATCTCGGCGAGGCCCCGGCGGGTGGTGGCCAGCACGACGCGGTCCTCGGCCTTCAGGACGTAGCCGGGGTGCAGCTGCCACACCAGCCCGGGCCGCCGGGCCGGATCCTCGGCACGGGCGTTGGACAGGTCGGGGCGGCGGTCCTCGGGAGAGTCCGTGTCGAGGGCGACCACCCGCCAGGCCCCCGGTCGGAAGGACTCGGCGATGGTCCGCCCCACCAGCTGCGGATGACCGGCCACCTCGATGGCGGCGAAGAGCAGGACGCGGCGCTCCACCGGTATGGCTCCGAGGATCTGGCGACCCATCATCGCCCCCGCGAAAGCAGGGGCGGCGAGGTGCGTCACGCTCCGGCTGCGGGTGAGGGCAGCGGGGTGCGCGGCGCGCAGGGTGCGGTAGACGGCGGTCGCGAAGTCGTCCTCGAACAGGCGCATCACCACCCGCAGTTCGGGCTTGACCGTACGGGCGTACAGGGCGGCTTCCAGGTTGGTGGTGTCGGAGCTGGTGAGGGCGAGGAGCGAGTGCGCCCGGTGGACGCGGGCGGCCTCCAGCACGCCCTCCTCGGTGACGTCGCCGAGGATCACGGGGACGCGCAGCCTTCGGGCCAGTGCCAGGCCGCGGGCCTGCGGGTCCGACTCCACGCAGACCACCGGAATGCCCATCTCCCGCAGCCGCGCCAGGACCCGCGCCCCGATCTTGCCGAGTCCGAGCAGGACGACGTGCCCCGACTGGCCGCGGGACGGGCGGCGCAGGACGCTGGCCGTCCGGAAGGCGCCGAAGGCCTCGAGCGCGGCGGCCACGAGGACCGGCAGCAGGAGCAGGCCGACGAATCCGGCCAGGATCTGGAGCGTCTTGCGCTCGGGGGGCTGCCCCAGGGCCGGTTCGTTGATCGCGAAGATGTCGAGCAGCGTGATGTAGGCGGCGTGCAGCGGGTGGTCGCCGGTGGTCACCCAGGAGGCCACGGCGAGTGCGGTGACGGCCAGCGCGATGCCGGCCAGGGACCAGCGCAGCCGCCGCGAGAACAGGTAACCGACGGGCAGGGAACCCGTGTTGAAGCGCGCCGCCGACTGCCCTGGCCCGACATGGGTGACCGCTTCGAGGGCCACGATGCCCCGCCCGGTCGCGGCGGCCACCGCACGGTCGTCCGGGAGCAGTTGGAGCCCGCGTTCGCCGCCGAGCACGGAACTCTCGCTGCCCGCCGGGTCGCTGGCCGTGGCCGACAGCAGGGCGAGCGTGCACAGGCCCGGATCGGCCACCTCGCCCCGGCCCGGAGGCGTACGCTCCACCGCGCGCAGCAGCAGCCCGTCCGCCTGGACCACCTTGCTCGTTCCGGCGATCGCG
Source organism: Streptomyces sp. NPDC059989 (assembly GCF_042736975.1). NCBI lineage: Bacteria > Bacillati > Actinomycetota > Actinomycetes > Kitasatosporales > Streptomycetaceae > Streptomyces > Streptomyces sp. NPDC059989. Next base: position 77,599 of record NZ_JBHWUO010000025.1, on the reverse strand, counting down.
CTGGCGGCCAGGGCGGGGGCCGCCGTATCGGCGTCCGAGAGCACCGTGGTCGAGGAGTCGAGCTCCCGCCGGTCGAGTTCCGGCTCGGCGATGATCGCCGCCTGGTCCAGCAGCTCCTCCAGGTGCTGGCCGAGCTTGCGGTTGTAGAGCCGGATCACCAGCCGGAGCCTCGGGTTGAGCCGCCGCGCCACCAGGGCGGCCCGGATGTTGGTGTCGTCGTCCTCGTAGACGAGCGCCAGCGCGGCGGCCCCGGCCACCCCGGCCGCGGCGAGCACCTCCTCGTCCGGCTCGGCCGCCTCCAGCACCCGCAGTTCGGTCGCGGGCGGCCGCCCGGCGGCCGCGGCGCGGGCCCGGGCCGTCGGGACCCGGCCGAACAGCCCGAGCCCGCGGCCGGCGCCCCGTTGCCCGAGTGCCGGCTGCGGGTCCCGGGCGGCGGGCACCACGAGCGTCACGCGCTCCTCGTACACGTCGCGCAGTTCGGCCGCGAGCCGGCGGGACAGGCCGTCGTCGCCGCACACGACCATCCGGCCGGTGGCGTCGGGGAGTTGGTTCTGCGAGAGGTTCGACTGCACCTGCACAGAATGCCCTGCCGGACCGGTCAGCCCTGGCGCTGGTTGATGTTGACCAGCCATGTCATGCCGAAGCGGTCCGTGCACATGCCGAACACGTCGCCCCACATCTGCTTCTCCAGCGGGACCGCGACCGTGCCGCCGGCCGAGAGCTTCTCCCAGTAGCCGCGCAGCTCGTCGGCGTCCTCCCCGCTCACACTGACCGAGATGTTGTTGCCGGGCTCGTACGGCTGTCCGGGCGGGTTGTCGGCGGCGTCTCCGGCTTCCTTGGCCCCGAACTCGCCGTAGGTGCTCGTCCTCAGGGTGCCGCCGAAGATCCCCTGGTAGAACTCCATGGCCTGGCGGGCATCTCCGTCGAAGCTGATGTACGGGTTGAGTCGAGAAGGCACGAGGTCTTCCTTTCGTGATGCGGCGTCGCTCTGGTGACCCCCCGGGCTACAGACTGCTGGCTGCGGCCGCCCGCCGCGCGCCCGGCACGCCGGACGGGCCGGCCGTCAGTGATCCGTATGGACTTGGCCGGTGGTCGTCAAGGTCCCGTCATGGGAGGGCCGCGGGTGTGGGAACGCGGGGATAGCTTCGATGTCGCGCCCCGGGCTGCCTCCCCGCATCCGGGGCTTCAACTGCCACTCGTGGTTCCGCTGGGAGGGCCCCATGTGTTTGTTCCAGTACGACGACGATCCCGAGCCTGAGGAACGGATCCCGGCCGGACCTCTCTACGTGCCCGTCCGGCCGGGAACAGCGGAGGTGGTGCTCCGGATGTTCCGCACCCCTCTGGGCGACCGCACCGCCGTCGGATTCACCCGCCCGGAGCTGCTGGCCGCGACGCTCGGCGCGGAGCAGCCCTGGATCCGGCTGTCCGAGTCCGCGCTCCGCGCCTTGGCTTCGCCGCTCGGCGCGGGCCCGCTGACGATCGACCCGACCTTCACCGCTCCCGCCGTCACCCCGGTGCCGGCACGGACGGTCGAGGCCGCGGCCCGCGCTCTCTGAGAGGGAAGTCCCGATGACCATTGCCGTTCTCTCCGAGGTTGCCGCCGGCGCGGAGGACCTGTCCATATGGCCCGCGTCCACCGAACGGCTCGCGCACGGCGGGCTGGCCGTCGGCGGAGTGTCGCTGGCGGAGGTGGCCGAGCGGTTCGACACCCCGGCCTACGTCCTGGACGAGGGTGAGGTGCGCGGGCGCTGCCGGACCTACCGGGACGCCTTCCCCGAAGCGGACGTGCTGTACGCCGCGAAGGCGTTCCTCTCCCGCGCGATGGTGCGCTGGGTGAAGGAGGAGGGACTGGGCCTGGACGTGTGCTCCGCCGGTGAGCTGGAGCTCGCGGTCACCGCCGGTTTCCCGCCCGAGCGGATCGTGCTGCACGGCAACGCCAAGTCGCCCCGCGATCTGGAGGCGGCGCTGCGGCTCGGGGTGGGGCGGATCGTGATCGACGGTCCGTCCGAGATCGCCCGGATCGCGGCCGCCGTCGGCCCCGACGGGCACCAGAAGGTCATGGTGCGGGTGGTGCCGGGCGTCTCGGCCGGCGGCCACGACAAGATCCGCACCGGTACCGACGACCAGAAGTTCGGCCTCTCCCTCACCGACGGCGGCGCACAGCACGCCGTCACGCGGATCCTGGGTCAGCCGCAGCTCGAACTGACCGGCCTGCACTGCCACATCGGCTCCCAGATCACCGAGGTGAAGCCCTACCTGGTGGCCCTGCGCCGCATGATCGGGCTGATGGCCCGCATCCGCGACGCGCACGGCATCGTCCTGCCCGAGCTGGACATGGGCGGCGGCCACGGCGTCGCCTACCGGCCGGGCGAGCCCGCCCTCGACCTCCCCGCGCTGGCCCGGCGGCTACGCGCGGAGCTCGTCGCAGGCTGCGCCGCCGCCCGGCTGACCGTGCCCCGGCTCCTCATCGAGCCCGGCCGGGCCGTTGTCGGGCCCGCCGGGGTCGCCCTGTACCGGGTACTCGCCGTCAAGCACACCGGCGAGAAGGTGTTCGTCGCCGTCGACGGCGGTATGAGCGACAACCCGCGCCCCGCCCTGTACGGGGTGCGCTACGCGCCCCGCCTGATCGGCCGCCACTCCACGGCCGGACCCCGCACGACGACCGTCGTCGGACGGCATTGCGAGGCCGGCGACATCCTCGCGGCCGACGTGGAACTGCCCGGCGACATCCACCCCGGCGACCTGCTCGCCGTACCGGTCGCCGGCGCCTACCAGCTGTCCATGGCCTCCGGCTACAACCTCGTAGGCCGCCCCGCGGTCATCGCGGTCCACGAAGGCGCGGCCCGGGTGCTGGTCCGGCGCGAGACGCTGGAGGACTTCCGCAGCCGGGACATCGGCGGGTAGGGCCGGGCGCCCGAGCAGGGGGGATCCCGCCGGACCTTCCGCCGTGGCGAGGGTCCGGCGGGATTCCCGTAGGCGTCCTGGAGCGCGGGGGTCAGCCCGCGTGGACGTGGGGGCGGCGGGAGCGGTCCGGTTCCGCCTCGCGGATGACCTCGCGGGTGACGGGGGCGACCTCGCCCTGCCCGAAGAGGAAGAACCGCAGGAAGTTGGCCATCGGGTTGCCCTCGGTCCACTCGAAGTAGATGTGCGGGCGCTGGCCGGTCTCGTCCCGGACGTGGAGGAGGAGGGCGGCCAGCGCGTTGGGGATGCTGGAGCTCTCCAGGGTCAGGACGCGGTAGCGGCCGTGCAGGACTTCGCCGCGTACCCGCATGCCGGATTCGAACTCGGACGCGTCCAGGACGGTGACCTCGACGAACATGACGTCGTCCTCGGACGGGATGTCGTTGTCCGCGCGGATCTGCTCCTTCTTCTGCCGGTACTCCTCGACGTCCCGGTTGTCGGGCTCGTTGGCGATGAAGCGGATCGTGCGGCTGGCGGTGTCACGGATGAAACGTTGCGCCATGTCGTCGAACTCCACGTGCGTGACGCGCAGCTCGAAGACCCGGGCGAGCCGGGAGAGGAGCGAGAGCGCCATGATGCCCGCGATGAAGCAGGCGCCGATCTTCACGCCGTCCGGCCGCTCCACGACGTTGACGGCCGTGGTGTAGATGAAGACGGCCGAGATGATGCCGAAGCCGATCGTCCAGCCGCGCTCCCCCGCCCGGCGGGCGGCGATGGTCACGGCGACGGCCGCCGAGGTGATCAGGACGAGGACACCGGTGGCGTACGCGCCGCCCTGCGCGTCGACGTCGGCGTTGAAGATCCACGTCACCAGGAAGGCGATCAGGGTGAAGACGATCACCATCGGCCGCAGGGCCCGGGCCCAGTGCGGGGCCATGCCGTAGCGGGGCAGGTAGCGCGGCATCAGGTTCAGCAGACCCGCCATGGCCGAGGAGCCGGCGAACCACAGGATGAGGATCGTGGAGACGTCGTAGACCGTGCCGAAGGCGGACCCCAGGTGCTCGTGTGCCAGGTAGGCGAGGGCGCGCCCGTTGGCCTCGCCGCCCGGCTGGAACTGGTCGGCGGGGATCAGCAGGGTGGTGATGAAGCTGGAGCAGATCAGGAAGACGCTCATGATGATGGCGGCGGTCGTCAGCAGCTTCTTGGCCCCGCGGATCCGGCCTGCGGGCTTGTCCTCGGTGTCCCCGGGGTCGCCCTCGACGTGCGGCATGACCGCCACACCGGTCTCGAAGCCGGAGAGGCCCAGCGCGAGCTTCGGGAAGACGATGAGCGCGATGGCGATCATCATGAACGGGTTGCCGTGCTCCGTGGTCAGCGCCTGCGACCAGTCCGTGATGACGTGCGGTTCGCTGATCACTTCCCACAGGCCCACCGCCACGACCACGACGTTCAGCCCGAGGTAGGTGGCCACCAGGACCACGGCCACGCCGATGGCCTCGCTGAACCCCTTGAGGAAGACGGCCCCGAGCAGCGCGATCATGATCAAGGTGATCAGTACTTCGTGGCCGTGCAGGGTACTGGTGAGGTGCGGGTTCTCGACCAGGTGCGCGGTCGCGTCGGCGGCCGACAGGGTGATGGTGATGAGGAAGTCGGTGGCCGCGAACCCGAGCAGGGTCAGGACGAACAGCTTCCCCTTCCAGAACGTCAGCAGCCGCTCCAGCATGGCGATCGAGCCCTCGCCGTGCGGGCTCTCCTCGGCCACCCGCCGGTAGACGGGCAGCGCGCCGAAGAGGGTCAGCAGTACGAGCACGATGGTCGCCAGCGGTGACAGCAAACCGGCGGCGAGCGCCGCGATACCGGGCTGGTAGCCGAGGGTGGAGAAGTAGTCCAGGCCGGTCAGGCACATGACCCGCCACCACGGCCGGCCATGGGGCTGGGCCGCCGACTCCTTGGCCGCGGGCGAACTCGTCTGGGCGGTCAAGCCTTCCAGCAGCCACGCGCGCAGGCGCGAGGAGCGGGCAGGGGTGGCCATCGTGGGGAGCTCCTGTCGTACGGCAAAGATTCAGCCATCGACATCGACGGCTGAGCCAGCGTACGCAGGCTGATCAGTCGTGCACGCGAGCGGGCGAATCCTGACGCGTCCTTAACGCCCACAGAGCCACCTGCGGCGTAATCGGCCGGGGCCGTGGACGCCGAGGTCGCGGCGCAGCAGGTCGTGCGCGGAGGCGGGGCGGTGGCGGACGCCGCGCAGGACGAGCCGGCCACCCCCCTGCCGGCAAGGGCGCGTCACCGTGCGTCGGCCGTGATGCGGAAGCGCAGTCGGCAGATGACGGCGTCGGTGTCCCGGCGGATGGCGTGGGCGAGGACGGAGCCGCGCTGGTTCTGCAGCACCCGCTGCCACAGGTGGGCGGGTTCGGTCTCCGGAATCAGAACGGTCACCTGGGCGTCCGGGTGTGCCCGCGCCAGCTCGCGCACGTAGCCGGACACCGGGCGGCCGAGCGAGCGGGTGTCCGAGGAGAGCTCGATCAGCTCGACGCCGGGCTTCCACAGCTCCCAGTCCCGTCGCAGCGCCTCGGCGGCCGGCCGGTCCTCGGGAGCCGGGTGGGTGACGGTCACGGCGAGGACCTCGTCACCGAGCGAGTGGGCGGCGGTCAGTGCCCGGCTGGTCAGTCGGGACAGGCCCGATACGGGTACGACGACCAGGGAGCGGGAGCACTGGGGCGGCTGCGGGATACGGCCGAGCTCCAGGCGTTCGCCGATCTCGGCGTAGGCGCGGTGGATCTTCTCGAAGGCGAGGACGATCAGCGGCAGGGCGAGGACGATCAGCCAGGCGCCTTCGGTGAACTTGGTGGCAGTGACGACGATCGCCGAGACGCCCGTCAGCACCGCGCCGAAGCCGTTGAGCGCCGCCTTCGCCCGCCGGCCCCGGGGGCGCTCGCCGTACCAGTGGCGGACCATTCCGACCTGGCAGATGGTGAAGCCGACGAAGACGCCGATCGCGAAGAGCGGGACGAGGGTGTTGGTGTCGCCGCCGGAGAAGACCAGGAGAACGCCCGAGACGAGCGCCAGCCACACGACTCCGTGGCGGTGCACCTGGCGGTCGGCCTTGAGGGCGAAGAAGTGCGGCAGGTGGTTGTCGCGGGCCAGCAGGCTCATCAGCACGGGCAGGCCGCCGAAGGACGTGTTCGCGGCCAGCGCGAGCAGCACCATCGTCGCGAACTGGACCACGTAGAAGGCGAGGTCGTGCCCGAACGAGGCGTCCGCGAGCTGGGCCAGCACGGTCACTCCCTCGACGGGCTGGAGGTGGAAGCGGCCGATCAGCACCGACAGCCCGATCAGCATCGCGCCGAGCAGGGCGCCGAGTGCCACTTCGGTGCGCTGGGCGCGGCGGGCGGCGGGGGCGCGGAAGGACGGTACGGCGTTGGCGACGGCCTCGACGCCGGTCAGGGCGGAACACCCGGCCGCGAAGGCCTTCAGCAGCAGGAGCGCGCCGACGGTCCCCGAACTGTGGTGCAGCGCGGCTTCACCCAGCGCGGAGGCGTGTCCGGCGGCCGAGGCGGTACTCACCGGCCCGTCACGGAACAGGCCCACGACGACCATGGCCAGGATCGACCCCACGAACACGGCGGTCGGGACGAGGAAGGCCTTCGCCGAGTCCACGACTCCGCGCAGGTTCACGGCGGTGACGAGCGCCAGGACACCGAGGCAGATCCAGACCCGCTCCCCGTACAGCTCCGGGAAGGCCGAGGTCAGGGCGGCCACGCCGGCGGTGACGGAGACGGCGACGTTCAGCACGTAGTCGAGGATCAGCGAGGCCGCGGCGACCAGGCTCGTGCGCCGGCCCAGATGCCGCTTGGCGACCGCGTACGAGCCGCCGCCGTCCGGGAACGCCGCGATCACCTGCCGGTACGAGGCCACCAGCACCGCCAGGAGCGCGGCGATGGCGAGCGTCACCGGGAGGGTGAACCCCATGCCGTACGCGCCGGCCGCCGCCAGCACCAGCACGATCGCCTCCGGCCCGTACGCCACGGACGCCATCGCGTCGAGCGACAGCGCGGCGAGCCCCTGGAGGGCGGTCAGCCGGTGCCGGTCCCCCGCCGAGGGCGTTGTGGCGTCGCCGGTATCAGGCGGCTCCTCCGTGCCCGGGGTCCGTCCTGCCGTGCTCGGCTTTCCCATGTGTATGGCCATCTTCGCTGGTTCCTCCGTCGGACAAAGTGAGGACAGCGTCGAAACGGCCCGGCCGGAATGCCAGTGTTCTTGTCGGTATCCATACGGCTCACGCCCCGGTCTTCACGCGCTCCTGACGGCAGTCCCGGGAATCCGTATGAGGCGCGTCAAGACCTCATCAGGGCGCGTGGCTCCACCTCCGCCGACGGGCACGCTCGATGCGGGCGACACCCGCCCGGGCCGGTGCCGCTCTGGACTCGGCCGGCCTGTCCCACCAGGGCTGACGCCGCCCACCGGGGCTGAGGCGGCCGTCGAGGGCGGTTGGCGTCAGGGGGGCGTTAAGAGTTCTCGGGCGCCCGTATGGAGCCCGTCAAGGTGGCTTAACGCCGGGCTGAAGACGCGGTTGTCTCGTCATTGGCCGGCCGGCCGATTCATTTCTTCCACCCAACTCAACTCAGGAGCTCGCGATGGCCGATCTGGCCTTCGTCGTCACCACGGTCGCGGTTTTCGCGCTGGTGGCTCTCATCGCCCGGGGGGTGACCAAGCTGTGACTGTCGAGAACATCGTCGGCCTCGTCGTGGCCGTCTCCCTGCTCGGATACCTCGTCCTCGCCCTTGTGTACCCGGAGAGGTTCTGAGCACTGATATGAGCCCCGTAACCGCTGGTGTGCTCCAGCTGCTCGCGCTGATCGCCGCGCTGGCCCTGGCATACCGTCCGCTCGGCGACCACATGGCCCGGGTCTACTCCTCCGAGAAGCACTACAAGCCGGAGAAGTGGATCTACAAGGCCATCGGCGCCAACCCGTCGGCCGAGATGCGCTGGCCCGCCTACCTGCGCGCCGTCCTCGCCTTCTCCGCCGTGAGCGTCCTCTTCCTCTACCTCCTGCAGCGTCTGCAGGGCAGCCTGCCCGGCTCGCTCGGCTTCGTGTCGATCGACCCGGACCAGGCCTTCAACACCGCCGCCTCCTTCGTGGCGAACACCAACTGGCAGTCGTACGCCGGTGAACAGGCCATGGGCCACGTCGTGCAGACCGGCGGCCTCGCGGTGCAGAACTTCGTCTCGGCGGCGGTCGGCATGGCCGTCGCGGTCGCCCTCGTCCGCGGCTTCTCCCGCTCCCGCACCGGCGAACTCGGCAACTTCTGGGCCGACCTGGTGCGCGGCACCGTCCGCATCCTGCTGCCGATCTCGGTGATCGGCGCGATCGTCCTGGTCGCGTGCGGGGTCATCCAGAACTTCGCCGGGATCCACGAGGTCGGTCAGTTCCTCGGCGGGACGCAGCAGTGGAACGGCGGGGCGGTGGCCTCGCAGGAGGTCATCAAGGAGCTCGGTACGAACGGCGGCGGCTACTTCAACGCCAACTCCGCGCACCCCTTCGAGAACCCCACCCCGTTCTCGAACCTGTTCGAAATCTTCCTGATCCTGATCATCCCCTTCGCGATGACCCGCACCTTCGGCCGCATGGTCGGAAACCTGCGCCAGGGCTACGCGATCCTCGCCACCATGGGCATCATCTGGATCGCCTTCACCGGCCTGATGATGTGGACCGAATTCGCCCACCACGGCCCGGCCTTCGAGGTCTCGGGCGGCGCCATGGAGGGCAAGGAGACCCGGTACGGCATCGCCGCATCCTCGATCTTCTCCGTCGCGACCACCCTCACCTCCACCGGCGCGGTCAACTCCTTCCACTCCTCGTACACCGGGCTCGGCGGCGGCATCCAGCTGCTCGGCATGCAGCTCGGCGAGATCGCACCGGGCGGTGTGGGTTCCGGCCTCTACGGCATGCTGATCATGGCGATCATCGCGGTGTTCATCGCCGGCCTGATGGTAGGCCGCACCCCCGAGTACCTCGGCAAGAAGATCGGCACCCGCGAGATCAAGCTCGCCGCCTGCTACATCCTCATCACCCCCGCCCTGGTGCTGTGCTTCACCGCCGCCGCGATGGCCCTGCCCACCCCGGGCAACTCCATGACCAACACCGGTGCGCACGGCTTCTCCGAGATCCTCTACGCCTACACCTCGGGCGCCAACAACAACGGCTCGGCCTTCGCGGGCCTGAACGCCGACACGCAGTGGTTCAACAGCACCATCGGCATCGCGATGCTGCTGGGCCGCTTCCTGCCGATGGTCTTCGTCCTCGCCCTGGCCGGCTCGCTCGCCGAGCAGAAGCCCGTCCCCGCCACGGCGGGCACGCTGCGCACCGACAAGCCGCTCTACGCGGGCCTCCTCGTCGGCACGATCATCATCATCACCGGACTGACCTACTTCCCGGCCCTGGCGCTGGGTCCGCTCGCCGAAGGGCTCGCATCATGAGCACCGCCACTCCGACCCGTGCTCCGCACGACGACCTGCCGACCGGCCACAAGCCGCCTGCCGGCCGTGTAGGCGGCGGGCTGTTCGACCCCAAGGCACTGCTGAAGTCCTTCCCGGACGCCGTCCGCAAGCTCGACCCGCGCGTGATGATCAAGTCCCCGGTCATGTTCGTGGTCCTGATCGGCTCGGTCGTGACGACCGTGCTGGCGATCAAGGACCCGACGGACTGGTTCGGCTGGGCGATCACGGCCTGGCTGTGGCTGACCACGATCTTCGCGAACCTTGCCGAGGCGGTGGCCGAGGGCCGCGGCAAGGCCCAGGCCGACACCCTGCGCAAGGCCAAGACCGACACCGTCGCCCGGCGGCTCGTCGGCCGGACCGAAGAGCAGGTACCGGGCACCGATCTCAAGATCGGCGACCTGGTGGTCTGCGAGGCCGGCGACATCATCCCCGGCGACGGAGACGTCGTCGAGGGCGTCGCGTCCGTGGACGAATCCGCCATCACGGGTGAGTCCGCCCCGGTCATCCGGGAATCCGGCGGCGACCGCAGCGCGGTGACCGGCGGTACGAAGGTGCTGTCCGACCGCATCGTCGTCAAGATCACGACGAAGCCCGGCGAGACCTTCATCGACCGCATGATCGCCCTCGTCGAGGGTGCGGCCCGGCAGAAGACGCCCAACGAGATCGCGCTGAACATCCTGCTCGCCTCGTTGACCATCGTCTTCCTGCTGGCCGTGGTCACCCTGCAGCCGTTCGCGATCTACGCGGGCGCCAAGCAGTCCATGATCGTGCTCACCGCGCTCCTGGTCTGCCTGATCCCGACCACCATCGGCGCGCTGCTCTCCGCGATCGGCATCGCGGGCATGGACCGCCTGGTCCAGCGCAACGTCCTGGCGATGTCGGGCCGGGCGGTGGAAGCGGCCGGTGACGTGTCGACGCTGCTGCTCGACAAGACCGGCACCATCACCCTCGGCAACCGCCAGGCCTCGGAGTTCGTCCCCGTCAAGGGCACGACGGAAGCGGAACTGGCCGACGCGGCCCAGCTTTCGTCGCTTGCGGACGAGACCCCCGAGGGTCGCTCGATCGTCGTCCTCGCGAAGGAGAAGTACGGACTGCGCGAGCGCCACCAGGGCGAGCTGTCGCACGCCGAATGGATCGCCTTCACCGCCCAGACCCGCATGTCGGGTGTCGACGTGGACGGCAGGAAGACCCGCAAGGGCGCTGCCGGTTCGGTCATCACCTGGGTCAAGGAGCAGGGCGGCCAGGTCTCCGAAGACGCCGACCTCCTCGCCAACCGGATCTCCGAAGCCGGTGGCACGCCGCTCCTGGTCGCCGTCCACGACGAGAAGGGCGCCCGCGTCCTCGGCGTCATCCACCTCAAGGACGTCGTCAAGGAAGGCATGCGCGAGCGGTTCGACGAGCTGCGCCGCATGGGCATCAAGACCATCATGATCACGGGCGACAACCCGCTCACCGCCAAGGCCATCGCCGAAGAGGCGGGTGTCGACGACTTCCTCGCCGAGGCCACCCCCGAGGACAAGATGGCCCTCATCAAGCGGGAGCAGGCCGGCGGCAAGCTCGTCGCGATGACGGGCGACGGTACGAACGACGCGCCGGCGCTCGCGCAGGCAGACGTCGGGGTCGCGATGAACACCGGTACCTCGGCCGCCAAGGAGGCCGGGAACATGGTGGACCTGGACTCCAACCCCACCAAGCTCATCGAGATCGTCGAGATCGGCAAGCAGCTCCTCATCACCCGGGGCGCGCTCACCACGTTCTCCATCGCCAACGACGTCGCGAAGTACTTCGCGATCATCCCCGCGATGTTCGCGGTGGTCTACCCGGGCCTCGACAAGCTCAACATCATGGGCCTGTCCTCCCCGAACTCCGCGATCCTCTCCGCCGTCATCTTCAACGCGCTGGTCATCATCGCGCTCGTGCCGCTCGCCCTCAAGGGCGTCCAGTACCGGCCGACCAGCGCCGACAGGATGCTCCGCCGCAACCTCGGCATCTACGGACTCGGCGGCCTGATCGCCCCGTTCATCGGCATCAAGATCATCGACATGCTCATCTCCCTCATCCCCGGAATCGGCTGACCCCATGAACAACTCCGTAGGCAACACAGCACGGTTGATCGGGGCGGGCCTGCGGGCCCTGCTGGTCCTCACGGTCATCTGCGGGGTCATCTACCCGCTGGCCGTCACCGGGATCGCCCAGGCCCTCTTCAACGACAAGGCCAACGGCTCCGAGATCAAGGACAAGAGCGGCCAGGTCGTCGGCTCCTCCCTCATCGGCCAGACCTACAACCTGCCGAAGAAGGACCCGGACGACGCCGAAGAGGCCGCGAAGCCGGACCTGAAGTGGTTCCAGCCGCGCCCCTCCAACGGCCTCGGCTCCAACAGCGTCAACACCCGGTACTCCCTGATCCTCTCCGGCGCCACCAACCGCTCCGCCGACAACGGCGCGGTCAACGGCATCTGCACGAAGGACGCGGAGGAAGGCACCCTCTGCGCCCAGGTCATCGCCGCCAAGGACGCCGTCGTCGCCGACAACTCCACCGCCGGCTACGAGGTCAGGCCCGAGGACGTACCGGCCGACGCCGTCACCTCCTCCGGATCCGGCCTCGACCCCGACATCTCCCCCGCGTACGCCAAGCTCCAGATCCACCGCGTCGCCGAGCAGAACAAGCTCGACGTCGCGCGGGTCGAGAAGCTCGTCGCCGACCACACCGCCGGCCGCACCCTCGGCTTCATGGGCGAACCGCGCGTCAACGTCCTCGAGCTCAACACCGCGCTCAAGGCCCTGACCAAGGGCTGACGGTCGCCCTCTCGCACGGAGCAGGAAGACCGGCGGGGCGCGAAGCTGCCCCAGCTGCCGCTGGATGGCCCCAGCGCCCCGCCGGCTTCGTACCGTGCCCTTGACGAAGGAAAGGCTGCACACCGATGACCCGGGTGCTGGTGGTGGAGGACGACCCTCAGCTCGTCCGCGCACTGAAGATCAATCTCCAGGCGCGCAAGTTCGAGGTCGAGGAGGCGCCCGACGGCGGCTCGGCCCTGCGGCTCGCAGCCGCCCGCAGACCTGACGTCATAGTGCTGGACCTGGGTCTGCCGGACATGGACGGCATCGAGGTCATCAGGAGTGTCCGCGGCTGGAGCCGGATCCCGATCCTGGTCCTCTCCGCCCGCCACACCTCCGAGGACAAGATCCGGGCCCTGGACGCCGGCGCGGACGACTACGTGACGAAACCGTTCAGCATGGACGAGCTGCTCGCCCGTCTACGGGCGGCCACCCGCAGACAGGAGTCCCCGGCGGCATCCCAGGCCGACGAGGTCGCGGTCGTCACGACCGACGAGTTCACCATCGACCTCGTCGCGAAGAAGGTGCGCCGCGGCGACCGCACGGTACGGCTCACCCCGACCGAGTGGCACCTGCTGGAAATCCTCATCACCCACCCGGGCCGCCTGATCACCCAGGGGCGACTGCTCCTGGAGGTCTGGGGCCCGACCTACGGGGAGAACACCAACTACCTGCGTGTATACATGGCCCAGCTACGGCGCAAACTGGAAGCCGACCCCTCCCACCCCCGGTACCTGATCACCGAACCCGGCATGGGATACCGCTTCGAACCCTGACCGTCCTCCCGGTCGTCAGCACAGAGCCCAACGCCAGCAGAGAAGAAGAGTCGGAACATGGGACGCGGCAAGCTCCGCATCTACCTCGGCGCAGCGCCGGGCGTCGGCAAGACGTACGCGATGCTCTCCGAGGCGCACCGCAGGATCGAGCGGGGCACCGACTGCGTCGTCGGCTTCGTCGAGCACCACGGCCGCCCGCGCACCGAGGTCATGCTGCACGGGCTCGAACTCGTCGAGCGGCGCAGGCTGGAGTACCGCGGCTCCACGTTCACGGAGATGGACGTGGACGCGATCCTCGCGCGGCGCCCGGCCGTCGCGTTGGTGGACGAGCTCGCCCACACCAACGTGCCGGGCTCGCGCAACGCCAAGCGCTGGCAGGACGTGGAGGAACTGCTCCAGGCCGGCATCGACGTCGTCTCGACCGTCAACATCCAGCACCTGGAATCGCTCGGCGACGTGGTCGAGACGATCACCGGTGTCCGGCAGCGCGAGACCGTACCGGACGAAGTCGCCCGCCGGGCCGACCAGATCGAGCTGGTCGACATGTCCCCGCAGGCGCTGCGCCGCCGGATGGCCCACGGCAACGTCTACCAGCCCGACAAGGTCGACGCGGCGCTCTCGAACTACTTCCGCCCCGGCAACCTGACCGCCCTGCGCGAACTCGCGCTGCTCTGGGTCGCCGACCGGGTCGACGAGTACCTCCGGGAGTACCGGGGCGAGCACAACATCCGCTCCACCTGGCAGGCCCGTGAACGCATCGTCGTCGGCCTCACCGGCGGCCCCGAAGGGCGTACGCTCATCCGCCGCGCCGCCCGGCTCGCCGAGAAGGGCGCGGGCGGCGAGGTCCTCGCCGTCTACATCGCCGCGAGCGACGGCCTGACGTCCGCGTCCCCCAAGGAACTGGCCGTCCAGCGCACCCTGGTCGAGGACCTCGGCGGCACCTTCCACCACGTCATAGGCGACAACGTCCCCGACGCACTGCTGGAGTTCGCCCGCGGCGTCAACGCCACGCAGATCGTCCTCGGCGTCAGCCGCCGCCGCTCCTGGCAGTCCGTCTTCAGGCCCGGCGTCAGCGCCACCGTCGCCCGCGAATCAGGACCCGACCTCGACGTCCACATCGTCACCCACGACGAGGCCGCCAAGGGCCGCGGCCTCCCGGTCGCGCGCGGCGCGCGTCTGGGGCGCTCCCGCATCATCTGGGGCTGGCTGACCGGCATCGTCGGCCCCGCGCTGCTCACCGTCCTGCTGAGCCAGGTCGTGCCCGACCTCGGGCTCGCGAACGACATGCTGCTCTTCCTCACCTTCACGGTGGCGGCGGCCATGCTCGGCGGACTGCTCCCCGCCCTTGCCTCGGCGGCCGTCGGGTCCCTGCTGCTGAACTACTTCTACACCCCGCCGCTGTACCGGTTCACCATCTCCGACCCCAAGAACATCGTCGCCATCGCGATCTTCGTCGGTGTGGCGGTGTCCGTGGCCTCGGTGGTCGACCTGGCCGCCCGCCGCACCCACCAGGCCGCCCGGCTGCGTGCCGAGTCCGAGATCCTCTCCTTCCTGGCGGGCAGCGTCCTGCGCGGCGAGGACTCCCTCGACGCCCTCCTGGAGCGGCTCCGCGAGACCTTCGCCATGCAGTCGGCCGTCCTCCTGGAGCGCACCAGCGAAGTCGACTCGTGGACCACGGCGGCGTCCGTCGGCACCGGCCCGGTCGGTCGCCCCGAGGACGCCGACGTCGACCTGCCCATAGGCGACACCATGGCGCTGGCTCTGACCGGCCGGGTGCTCCCGGCGGAGGACCGCCGGGTGCTCGGCGCCTTCGCCGCGCAGGCAGCCGTCGTACTCGACCGCCAGCGCCTGGTCGACGAGGCGGGGAAGGCCAAGGAACTCGCCGAGGGCAACCGCATCCGCACCGCCCTGCTCGCCGCCGTCAGCCACGACCTGCGCACGCCGCTCGCCGGCATCAAAGCATCCGTCAGCTCCCTGCGCTCCGCCGACGTCGAATGGTCCGAGGACGACAAGGCCGAACTCCTCGAAGGCATCGAGAACGGCGCCGACCGCCTCGCCGCCCTGATCGGCAACCTCCTCGACATGTCCCGCCTCAACACCGGCACCGTCGTGCCCCTGATCCGCGAAACGGACCTCGACGAGGTCGTCCCGATGGCGCTGGGCGGCGTACCGGAGGACAGCGTGGACCTGGACATCCCCGAGACCCTGCCGATGGTGGCCGTGGACCGGGGTCTGCTGGAGCGGGCCGTCGCCAACATCGTCGAGAACGCCGTCAAGTACAGCCCCGCCGGCCGGCCCGTCCACGTCTCCGCCAGCACCCTGGGGCGCCGGGTCGAGCTCCGCGTCGTCGACCGCGGCCCGGGCGTCCCGGACGAGGCCAAGGCCCGTATCTTCGAGCCGTTCCAGCGGCACGGGGACGCCCCGCGCGGGGCGGGCGTGGGCCTCGGACTCGCGGTCGCCCGCGGCTTCACCGAGGCCATCGGCGGCACCCTCGCGGCCGAGGACACCCCCGGCGGCGGCCTCACCATGGTGCTCACCCTCCCCATGGCGGGCGGCACCCCGCCGGCCCCCGCGGAGCTCCCGACCTCGGCGGTCACCTGAACAGGTGCCCGGAGCGCGAGCTGACGACCGATAACCACGCGAGCCGCCCGGCCCCGGTATCCCCACACCGGTTGCCGGGCGGCTCATGTGTTGTGCGACGGCCGCGGCCCTCCGACAGGTCCGCCGCACTTCCACGCCCCGCAGATCGACCAGCCGCAGGATGACGGGATACTCGCCGCACGGACTCCATCTACCGCAGCACGGCGGGCCGGGAGCACATCCGCCGCTGGTGCACCGACCGGCTCGACGCATGGCCGGTGCCGCACGAGCGGACGACGATGACCGCCAACGGAGCACGGACCCACCTGGTGAGCGCCGGCTCCGGCCCGACCACGGTCGTCTTCGTACCGGGTACGAACTTCAACGCCGCCGCATCTCTGCCCCTGGCCACCGCCCTTGTCGCAGCCGGCCATCGGCTCGTCCTGCCGGACGTCCCCGGACAACCCGGTCTCAGCTCCGGGGCACGCGGAAGATCCGGCCGCCACCTGTCCTGGTACGGCACATGGCTGGGCGAGGTCCTCGACGGGGCTACGGCGAGCGGGCCCGTGGTGGTGGTCGGGCACTCCTTCGGAGCCGCCATCGCCCTGTCCAGCCCGTCACCGCGCATCGACCGGCTGGTGCTCGTCTCACCCGGCGGCCTGGGCAGGCTGCGCCTCACACCCGGGCTGCTGGCAGTCTCCGCCGCCTGGTTCGCCCGGCCGACCCCGGCGCGCAGCGCCCGGCTCCTGCGGGCCATGCTCGCGCCCGGCCACCAGCCCCGCGAGGAATTGGTGGAGTGGATGACGCTGGTCGCACGCCACTCCCGGTCGAGTGGAGCTCCCGGCGCCGCCGACCTCCCCGCGCGGGCCGTTCCCCGGTGGGTCACCACCGGAGCGCACGACGTGTTCCTGCCGCCGCGACGACTCGCCCCGGCGGTCCGTACCCTCCTCGACGCCGATCTGCACGTCGTCCCGGACGCCGGCCACCTCGTGGTCGAGGAACACCCCGGGCGGCTGGCGGCCCTCGTATGAGCCGGAACGTCGAGACGACGGTCGGCGACGACGCGTAGGCGGCGGCCTTGTTCGCGAGCAGGTCGACGGTGAACTCCTCGGTCTCCACGACCGCTTCGTCCGCATCAGAGCTGTGTCAAGGACTGGCCGATCTCCTTGAGCCCTGTGTCACACAACAGTTGGATGAACGGTGTGAACAGCGGTCTGCGCCACGACGACCGGCCACCACATATGGTGCGCCCGGCCCCGCGCGCTGCTCACCCGCCGGTGCGCTGACGCACCGTTCCCCCGGGCAGGCACGGGGCCCACCCTTCGCACTCCGCCGGTCCGCCCGCCAGTCGGAGACGTACCGGCGTGCCCGCAGCGAACCCGTGCAGCACCTGGAGACCCTTCATGATCGAGATCACCCCGCAGCTGCTTCCCGTCCTGAGCCGTTGGTTTCCCACCGGCTCCCCCGGTCCGGGGGCTCTCGCCGAGCACGTGCTGACCACCGGCGCCGGCCACTGGTGGGCCGACCGCCCCGACCGGCCCCGCGTCCTCGCCGTCAGCTGTGCGGACCACGTGCTGCTGCGCGGCGACCCGAGCGTGCTCGCCCCGGACGCCCTGGCCCGGTTCGCGGACCAGTACGTCGAGACGTCCGCACGGTTCTGGCCGGCCCTCGGCTCCGCCTTCGAGCGCGTCGTCCCCTGGGACCGGATGCTGTACGTCCACCAGGCGCAGGCACCGGTGTCCCGCCCCCGCACGCCGCGAGGCGTGACGGTGCGGCGGCTGACGCCCGCGGACGTTCCGGCACTGGCCGATCTGCCCTCCGGGCACGCCTGGATACACGCCAGTTGGGGCGGACCCGCCGGGCTCGCCGCCTCCGGTCACGGCTGGGCGGCATTCGGCAAGGGCGGCCGGGTCCTCTCCGTGGCCTGCACCTACTTCCTCGGCAGCGCCTACGAGGACATCGCGGTCGTCACCGCGCCCGACCGCCGCCGCGAGTGCCTCGCACTGGCCTGCGTCGCCGGCCTGACGGCCGACGTCCAGGCACGGGGACACATCGCGAGCTGGTGCTGCTCGCGCGACAACCGGGCCGGCCGGCTGCTGGCCTGGACGGCCGGCTTCCGGCTGACCCGCGAATACGTCCACCACGCCACTGGACGCGCCCTGGCCCGCGAGACCCGGGCGGCGACCCCGGTCCCCGCGGGGCACCGCCCTCGGCGCATGAGGGTCCGCAGTATCAACTCCTCCTGACCACCCGCGGGATGCAGATGTGGGAGCGTTCCGTCCTGCTGTGGCAGATCCGCCTCGCCGCCGGGCGGCACGGGGCCGGCTGATACGTGCCCGCCCGGCGCGCCGTCTTCACCCGGTCGACGGAGCGGCCGTCACCGCACCGTCAGAATCCCGTAGCCACCGCATCAGCGGTGCGTCAGGGTCCGGCACCAAGGCCTCCGCCGGCCCTAACGTCGCTGTCATGGGACGACATTTCACTCGGGCCGCCACCGGCGCACACGGCGCCGAAGCGGCACTTCCGGGACCCTTCGCGCACGACATCCACTGGGCCGGTGAGAGGCGCTCGGCGATCGGTGTCGGGTTCCTCCTGTTCACGGCCCTGTTCGCCATGGACGCGGGCTTCGGCGGCCTTGACGTGACCCGCGGCGTCCTCTGGACCGGCCTGGCCGGCCTGGTCTTCGTGATCTTGCTCCCGCCCCGGGTATCCGTAGGTCCCGGTCTGCTGAGCGCGCGCGGACTGCTGCTGACGGACACGGTCCGTACCGACTGCCTCGTCTCGGTCCGCTGGTCCGACGGGGTGGCCCAGCGGATGGTCCTCCGTGACGCGGAGGGGGGCCAGGTCGAGATCGACCCGACCGTCCTGATCCGCAATCCCGCGATGTGGCGCCGACTCGACACGGACACGCGTACGTCGATCCGGCGCGGCACCCTGCTGTGCGGTGCGACCGCCCTGCGACAGCTGGCCGAGCGCATCGACCGCGAGACGGCCCACACCGTCTTCAAGGTCTCCGGCTTGCGGTGACCCCTCAGAAGCGGACCGGCACCGCGACCGGGTAGGTGCCCTCGCCGGCGAATCCGACGCGTTCGACGGCGTCCCGCGCCACGGCGAGCCTGAGGGTGTCGCGCCGCAGCAGCAGTTGGTCGAGGATCACCTCGGTCTGCAGGTTGGCGAGCGCGGCTCCGATGCAGCGGTGCGCGCCGTGCCCGTACGCGATGTGACCGGCGCCGCGCGCCGCCTCACGGGTGAGGTCCAGCTTCCCGGCGTCGGCCTCGGCCTCGGTCTCGGCCTCGCCGAAGGTGCCCGGGTCGCGGTTGGCGGCGAACAGTGCACTGGTGACGCCCTCGCCGCGGCGGACCAGGACACCGCCGAGCTCGATGTCCTCGGTGGCGTACAGGGTGGCGCCGATCCGCACCGTGGACACGTACCTCAGCAGCTCCTGCACGGCGCGCGGCAGCAGTTCGGGTTCCGTGCGCAGCCGTGCCACCTCCTGCGGGTGGTCGAGGAGGGTGAGCACCGCGTCGGCGATGAAGAGGGCCGGGGGCGTTATCCCGGTGTTGATGAGCAGGAACACCAGCGCGATCATCTCCTGCCGGGTGAGCCGCTGCCCCTCCTCCGCCTCGGCGCTGGATCGCAGGAGGTCGGAGGCCAGGTCCTCGGCGGGCGCGGCGGCGCGGCGGTCCAACAGGCCGTCGATGTACGCGGCGAGGTGGTCGATGCCGGCGGTGAAGCGGTCCGGCTCGCCCGACTCGTAGTCCCGGATCCAGCCGCCGACCTTCGGCCAGTCCGCCTCCTCGACTCCGATGATCTCGCAGATCACGTTCGTCATCAGCGGGTAAGCGAAGGCGTGCAACAGGTCGAACTCCCCTTTCTTCGCGGCGAGTTCCTCGGTCAGCTCGTGGGCGATGCGCTCGATCCGCGGCCGCAGCGCGGCGATCCGGCGGGGCGCGAAGGCCCGCATCACGTGCGTACGCAGCCGGGTGTGTTCCGGACCGTCGACCATCACCAGGATCTCCAGGTACTGCCGGTACTCCTGTGGCAGCCCCGCGTCATCGAGCAACTCCGCGCCCACGCCGCCGCCCTCGGCGCCCGGAACCTTCGCGAGATCCCGTACGAAGCGGCTGTCCCCGAGAGCCGCCTTGACCACGTCGTACCGCGTGGCCAGCCATACGGGTGTCTTCATCTGCGGCAACGTCACCCGCATCAACGGCGCGTAGCCGTGCGAGGCGTCGTCGACCGCGGCATGGGTTAACGCGAGCGGGACGGAGGTGGGTTCGGACATGTCTGTACTCCAATTCGTATGGGTTGGGTGTGGCCGGGTCAGCGCGCCCAGCCGGTGAAACTCTCCCCGCTCCGGCCCCGATCGGCCCCGGAGGGGCGCTCGTGCCGGCCGGGCTCAAGGGCCGCCGCCATCACCCGGACCAGCCAGGCGTTGACCGACAGCCCCTCCTGACCCGCCGCTTCCTCGGCACGCGCCTTGAGGTGGGCGGGAAGGCGGAGGTTGATCCGCGCGGTGCCGCCTTCCTCGCCGTCCGCCGCATGGGGCGGGGCAGGCGGGGCAGACGGCGCGGGCGCCGTCGGCGGGAACTCGCCGTACGAGTCCGAAGCCGGCGGCGGCGTCACCACGAACGTGGGTTCCAGGCCCCGCAGTCGTACGTCGACCGACCCGGGAGCGAGCTCGCAGGTGACCTCGTCCATGGCGGCGGACAGGGCTTTCAGCAGCGTGAGCCGGGCAGCGGATTCCAGCGGTGCGGTCAGCCGCTCGGCCAGAGCCCGGGCTTCGTCCCCACCCGCGGCCGCGGCGACGGCGAGCTCGTGCCGGAGGTTGTCGACATACGGCGTGAGGTCCATGACGCCACTATGGCACACCGATGGCGCGTGGTGGGCGAGTAGGTGGGGCGTCATCCCTTACGGCTGGCAGTAGGCGCCCAGCGCCGGGGAATCCAATGAGCCGATGACATCAACACCTGGCGCCTGATGCCAGCACGTGGCGCCAGATGGTTGCGATGGCGCCATTAAGGTGCCATTGTGGTGCCACACGGTCCTGGCTCGGAGATCGCCGAGGGCGGTGAGCCCCGCGAGGCCGCGGGCCGCGCCGTCGGCACCGCCGGATCGGCGGTCGTCTTCGCGGGCCTCACCGTCGTCATCGCGCTCGCCGGACTCGCCGTGGCGAACATCCCGATGCTCACCAAGATGGGCACGGCCGCCGCGGGCACCGTCGCCGTCGCCGTCCTCATCGCGATCACCCTCGTCCCCGCGCTGCTCGGCTTCGCCCCGGTCAAGGTGCTGCGCCGCATCGACCGCAAGGCGGTCAACGGCAAGCCGCTCTCCGCCCGCCAACAGCGCAAGGCCGCCAGGCGGGCCGCGCGGAAGAAGCCCAACCTCGGGACGCGCTGGGCCCGTTACGTGCCGCGCCACCCGGTGGCCGTCCTGCTCGTCGGGGTGCTCGGACTGGGCGCGATGGCACTGCCCGCCGCGAGCCTGGAACTGGGGCTGCCCGGCGAGGGCACGATGGCCGCCGAAACCACCCAGCGCAAGGCGTACGACATGCTGTCGGAGTCCTTCGGCCCCGGCTTCAACGGACCCCTCACCATCACCGTGAGCGCCGGGGACGCCTCGACCGCGGCCGGCGCCGTCGGCAAGGCGCTGGCCGGGCTGGACGGGGTCGCCTCCGTCTCGCCGGCCGTGCCCAACGCGGGCAACGACACCGCGATCCTGAACCTCGTACCGAGCACCGGACCGGCCGACCACGCCACCGAGGAACTGGTGCGCGTCCTGCGCGACGGCGTGGGCGGGATCGAGACCTCCACGGGTGCGGGCGAGATCCTCGTGACCGGCCAGACGGCGATGTTCATCGACTTCTCCAAGACCCTCGACGCCGCCCTGGTGCCGTACCTCGCCCTCGTGGTGGGCCTCGCCTTCCTCCTCCTGGTCCTCGTCGTCCGCTCGATCCTCGTCCCGCTCAAGGCCGCCCTCGGCTTCCTGCTGTCGGTCGGCGCGGCCCTCGGAGCCGTGGTGGCGGTCTTCCAATGGGGCTGGCTCGCCGACGTCTTCGGCGTCAAGGAGGCCGGCCCCGTCATGAGCACGATGCCGATCTTCATGATCGGCGTGGTGTTCGGCCTCGCGATGGACTACGAGGTGTTCCTGGTCAGCCGGATGCGGGAGGCCTACGTCCACGGGGCGCGGCCCGGCGAGGCCGTCGTCACCGGCTTCCGCTACGGCGGACGCGTGGTCGGCGCGGCCGCGATCATCATGGTCAGCGTGTTCTCCGGCTTCATCACCGAACAGAACGACCTCATCAAGATGATCGGCTTCGCCCTGGCCACGGCCGTCCTCTTCGACGCGTTCGTCGTCCGCATGGCCATCGTCCCGGCCCTGTTCGCCCTGCTCGGCCGGTCGGCCTGGTGGCTGCCGGGGTGGCTGGACCGGATCCTGCCCAACGTCGACGTGGCAGGCGCGGAGCTGGACGCCGCGGCACCTGCCGTCCACCGGGAGCGGAAGCCGCACCTCGCGGACTCCTCCCGCTGACGACGCCACCGCCCGACGGGCCGCCCCGGCCGTGACACCGGCCGGGGCGGCCCGTCCGCGCGCCGTGCCACGCCCGGGACCCCGTCTGCCTGTCCCTGCGGGGCGGGCTCCCCTACCGTCGCAGTGGGCGATGTGCGGCAGGCCGGCACGCCGCCGGACGGTTCGCCCGTTGAAGTCGGCAAGAGATCAGCATCAACCTCACCAGGAGACACCCATGAGGATGCTCATCAACAGTCCCGAAACCGTGGTCGCGGACGCCCTGCGGGGGATGGCGGCCGCCCATCCCGAACTGGACGTCGACGTGGAGCGACGGGTGGTCGTACGGCGGGACGCGCGGGAGGGCGGGCGCGTCGGGGTGGTGTCCGGGGGCGGCTCCGGGCACGAGCCGCTGCACGCCGGGTTCGTGGGGTACGGGATGCTGTCGGCCGCGTGCCCCGGGGAGGTGTTCACCTCCCCCGTACCCGACCAGATGCTGCGGGCCGCCTCGGCCGTGGACGCCGGGCAGGGGGTGCTGTTCGTCGTCAAGAACTACACCGGTGACGTGCTGAACTTCGAGATGGCCGCCGAACTCGCCGAGGAGGACGGCCTGCGGATCGAGCGGGTGCTGGTCAACGACGACGTGGCGGTGACCGACAGCCTGTACACCGCCGGGCGGCGCGGCACCGGGGCCACCCTGTTCGTCGAGAAGATCGCCGGGGCGGCGGCCGAGGAGGGCGCGCCGCTGGAGCGGGTCGCGGCGCTCGCCCGGCGGGTCAACGAGTGCTCGCGCAGCTTCGGGGTGGCGCTGAGCGCCTGCACGACGCCCGCGAAGGGCAGCCCGACCTTCGATCTGCCGGACGGGGAGCTGGAGCTGGGGATCGGGATCCACGGCGAGCCGGGCCGGGAGCGGCGCGCGATGATGCCGGCGCGGGAGATCGCGGAGGTCGCGGTGGGCGCCGTACTGGAGGAGCTGGCGCAGGTGGCTCCGGCCGACGGGCCCGTGCTGGCGCTGGTCAACGGGATGGGGGCGACACCGCTGCTGGAGCTGTACGGGTTCCACGCGGAGGTGGCGCGGCTGCTGGGTGCGCGCGGCATGACGGTGGCGCGGACGCTCGTCGGCAACTACGTCACCTCGCTGGACATGGCGGGGTGTTCGGTGACGCTGTGCCGCGTCGACGAGGAGCTGCTGCGGTTGTGGGACGCGCCCGTCCGGACGGCGGCGCTGCGCTGGGGGCGCTGACCGCCGGACACCCCTAAGGTGGCGACGGGACCGGCAAGACGGGCGCGAGGCGAGGAGATCCGGTGCGAGACGCAGACTTCTTCCGGCGGTGGATGGCGGCCGCCGCGGCCGCGGTGGAGCGCGAGGCGGACCGGCTGACGGAGCTCGACTCCCCGATCGGGGACGCCGACCACGGGAGCAACCTGCTGCGGGGCTTCACCGCCGTACGGGCGGCCCTGGACGCGGAGGCCCCGGCGGCGCCGGGGGCTGTGCTCCAGCTCGCCGGGCGGACGCTGATCTCGACGGTCGGCGGCGCCTCGGGGCCGCTGTACGGGACGCTGCTGCGGCGCACGGGCAAGGCGCTCGGGGAGGCCGCCGAGGTGTCCGACGACGAGCTGCGCGAGGCCCTGTACGCGGGGGTCGGCGCGGTGGCGGTGCTGGGCGGGGCGGCGCCGGGCGACAAGACGATGCTGGACGCCCTGGTGCCGGGGGTCGCCGCGCTGAGCACCTCGTACCGGGCGGCCGGGGACGCGGCGGAGAACGGGGCCCTGGCGACGGTGCCGATGCAGGCGCGCAAGGGCCGGGCGAGCTACCTCGGCGAGCGGAGCATCGGCCACCAGGATCCTGGCGCCACCTCGTCGGCGCTCCTGCTGGGGGCCCTGGCGGACGTTGCGGACGGCGTGCTGTGACGGGCGGCCGGGAGGACGACGGCCTGGTCGGCATCGTGCTGGTGTCGCACAGCGCGTCGGTCGCCGCGTCGGTGGCGGAGCTGGCGCGGGGCCTGGCGGCGGGCGGACCGATGGCCCCGGTGGCCGCGGCGGGCGGCACGGCCGAGGGCGGCCTCGGCACGAGCGCGGAGTTGATCGTCGCGGCCGCGCGGGAGGTGGACCGCGGCGCCGGGGTCGCCCTGCTGGCGGACCTGGGCAGCTCGGTGCTCACGGTGAAGGCGCTGCTGCTGGAGGACGAACTGCCGCCGGGCTCCCGGCTGGTGGACGCGCCGTTCGTGGAGGGCGCGGTGGCGGCGGTGGTGGCCGCCTCCGCGGGAGTCGCGCTGCCGGCGGTCGAATCGGCCGCCGGCGAGGCGTACGCGTACCGCAAGGCCTGAGCCCGCGCCGCGACCCGCGGCGCGGGGACCGGGTTCAGCGGCCGCGCAGGGATTCGATCTCGCGGCGTTCGCGCTTGGTCGGGCGGCCCGCTCCGCGGTCGCGGATGCCCACCACCGCGGCCTCGACGGGGGTGGGCGGCGGGGGGCTCTTGTCGATGAGGCATTCGGCGGCGACCGGAGCGCCCACCCGCTTGGACACCGGCCGGCGGACCACGACGATCCGCTCGCGCCCCGCGTGGAAGAGCCGCACCTCGTCGCCCGCGCGGACCGGCTGCGCCGGCTTGGCGCGCTCCCCGTTGACCTTCACGTGACCCGCCCGGCAGGCGGTCGCCGCCGTCGAGCGGGTCTTCGTCAGGCGCACGGACCAGATCCACGCGTCCACCCGCACGGTTCCCGTTTCCGTTCCCGTCACCTCATCAGCCATGACCCGACTCTAGCGAGACGGGCAAGAAGGAGCGGAACTGTATTTGGGGGATGCACCAACGGGCATGGCATCTGCCATGTACCTCACCCCAAGGGAATTGCAAATGCGCCACGCGTGCCCCTACCTTGTCGCACATGCAGTCCTACACCATCGGACAGGCGGCACGCCTGCTGGGCGTCAGCCCGGACACCGCGCGCCGCTGGGCCGACGCCGGCCGGGTCGCGACCCATCGCGACGAGGGCGGCCGTCGCCTGATCAACGGCCGTGACCTGGCCGCTTTCTCCGTCGAGGTCGGCCAGGGCGCCCACCTCGAGGACGGAGAGCCGTACACCTCGGCGCGCAACGCCTTCCCCGGCATCGTCACGGCCGTCCGGCTCGGCGATGTGGCCGCTCAGGTCGAGATCCAGGCAGGTCCCCACCGCCTCGTCTCCCTGCTCACCCGTGAGGCCGTCGAGGAACTCGGGCTGGAGGTCGGCATGCAGGCCATCGCCCGCGTGAAGTCCACCAGCGTGCACATCGACCGCACCTGACGTCCCCACCCGCTCCGCCCGTCACCGGCGCGGGTCACCCACCACGCGGAACCGGCACCCGGCCGGCCGCAGACCCGACCGAGGAGCTCCGCTCATGTCCCCGACCCTGACCCGCCGCCGCGCCGCCGCCGCCGCGCTGACCGCCGCCCTCCTCGTCCCGCTGGCCGCCTGCGGCAACAGCAGCGCCGACGGCGCGAAGAAGAGCGGGGCCGAAGCCTCGGCCTCGGCCTCCGCCTCCGCCGAGCCCAAGGCCGTGAACCTCACCGTCCTGGCCGCCTCCTCCCTCACCGACGTGTTCAAGACGGCGGGCGCCGCGTACGAGAAGGCCCACCCGGGCACGAAGATCACCTTCTCCTTCGCCGGTTCCCAGGAGCTCGCGGCGCAGGTCAAGCAGGGTGCGCCCGCCGACGCCCTGGCCACGGCCGACACGAAGACCATGGACGGCCTGAAGGCCGAGACCGGCGAGGCCAAGGTCATCGCCAAGAACCGCCTGGTCATCGCCGCGGGCAAGGGCAACCCCTTCAAGATCGACGAACTCAAGGACCTGGCCGACAGCAAGCTCAAGGTCGTGCTCGCCGCGCCCGAGGTCCCCGTCGGCCGGTACAGCAAGGAGATCCTGGAGAAGCAGGGCGTCACGGTGAAGCCCGTGTCCCAGGAGCCGAACGTCCGCGCCGTGCTGAGCAAGGTGGAGCTGGGCGAGGCGGACGCGGGGCTCGTCTACAAGACCGACTCCGCCAAGTCCGGTGACAAGGTCGTCTCCGTGGAGATCCCGGACGACCAGAACGCGGTGGCCTCCTACCCGGCCGCCACGATCAAGCAGTCCAAGAACCCCGAGGCCGCGGCCGCGTTCGTGGCCTGGCTGAGCACGCCGGAGGCGCAGAAGATCCTCCAGGACGCGGGCTTCCAGCGGCCGTAGTCCTCGGCCGTGCCCGAACGCCGCGAGGGACTGCCTGTTCCGGGGGGATAGGCAGCCCCTCGCGGCGTTTGCGCGCGGGCCGACCGTCGTACGGGCCGACCCGACCGTCGTACGGGCCGGACGGCGATGCCCCGGCCCCGCACCGCGGCCTGATCCGGCCTGATCCGGCCCGACCTGCGACCGGCAGCCCGTGAGTCAGCGGCCCCAGGGGGCGCCCGCGTACGCTTCCCCCGCAGCCGCCCGCCCCGCCCCTCCCCGCCCTCAGCCAGGAACCCGATGAGCAGACTCCGCACCCGCACCCGGCCCCCCGTGACCCTGGCGCTCCCCGCGCTGCTCGCCGTCGCGTTCCTGCTGCTGCCGCTGATCGGCATCCTCACCCGCACCCAGTGGGGCGAGCTCGGCGCGCACCTCACCAGCCCCGGTGTGGTCCAGGCCCTGAAGCTCTCGCTCGTCGTGTCGCTGTGGGCCCTCGGCTTCTCGCTCCTCCTCGGCGTGCCGCTCGCCTGGCTGCTGGCCCGCGTGGAGTTCAAGGGCAAGGCCCTGGTCCGCTCGCTGGTGCTGCTCCCCATGGTGCTGCCGCCGACCGTCGGCGGTGTGGCCCTGCTGCTCGGCTTCGGGCGGCGCGGGCTGCTCGGGCCCTGGCTGGAGGACAGCTTCGGGATCACCCTGCCCTTCCACACCTCGGGCGCGGTCGTCGCGGCCACCTTCGTGGCCATGCCGTTCCTCGTCATCAGCCTGGAGGGCGCCCTCGGCGGGCTCAAGCGGAGCTACGAGGAGACCGCCGCCTCCCTCGGCGCCTCGCCGGTCCGCGTGTTCTTCACGGTGACGCTGCCCATGGTGGCCCCCGGCCTGGTCGCCGGCGCCGCGCTGACCTGGGCCCGCGCGCTCGGCGAGTTCGGCGCCACCATCACCTTCGCCGGCAACCTGCCCGGTACCACCCAGACCCTGCCGCTCCAGGTGTACCTGCTGCTCCAAGACCAGCCCGAGGCCGCCACCTCCGTCTCGCTGCTGCTCCTCGCCATCGCCATGGCCGTCCTCATCGCCCTGCGCGGCCGCTGGACGGCAACCCCGGTCGCCCGCACGACCGCCGAGGCGCCGCCGGTGGCCGAGGAGAACCACGTAGAGGCGGTTGCCACGCAGGCGGCCGCACCCGGCGAAGCCGGCCACTGGCCCCTGCACGCCACCGTCACCGGCTTCAACCGGCTCACCCTCGACGCCGAGCCCGGCACCACCATCGCCGTCGTCGGCGAGAACGGCGCCGGCAAGACCACCCTGCTGCGCGCCCTGCTCGGCCTGACCCCGCGGGCCCATGCCGAGCTCAGGCTCGGCGACACCGACGTCACCGCGCTGCCCCCGCACAAGCGGCAGGTCGCCTGGGTCCCGCAGGACGGTGCGCTGTTCCCGCACCTGAGCGCCCTGGCCAACACGGCGTACGGGCTGCGCGCCCGCCGGGTGCCGCGCGCCGAGGCCCGCCGCGAGGCGCGGGCCTGGCTGGATCGGCTCGGCGTCGGGCACCTCGCCCAGCGCCGGCCCGCCCAGCTGTCCGGCGGGCAGGCCCAGCGCGTGGCCCTGGCCCGCGCCCTGGCCGCACGCCCCCGGCTGCTGCTGCTCGACGAGCCGCTCGCCGCCCTCGACCAGACGACGAGGGCCCACGTCCGGCACACCCTGCGCACGCATCTGGCGGGCTTCGGCGGGGTCTGCCTGATCGTCACGCACGATCCCGTCGAGGCGGTGTCGCTGGCCGACCGGGTCCTCGTACTGGCCGACGGGCAGACCCTCCAGGACGCGCCGCCCGCCGAGGTGACCCGGCATCCGCGCTCCCCGTGGGTGGCCCGGATGCTGGGGCGCAACGCCTGGCCGGGCACCGCGTCGGCCGACGGGCTGGCCCTCGCCGCCGGGGGCCGGCTGGTGGTCGCCGAGGCGCTGCCCGAGGGGGCGCAGGCGCTGGCGATCATCGCCCCGGAGGCGGTGTCGGTGCACCGGAAGCAGCCGAGCGGCAGCCCCCGCAACGTCTGGCAGGGCACCGTACGGGAGATCACCGCGGTCGGCAGCCGGCTGCGCGTGCTGATCGCCCCGGCCGGGGCCCCCGACCTGGTCGCGGAGATCACCCCGGAGGCGGCGGCCGAACTGGGCATCGTCGACGGCGCCGAGGTGTGGACCAGCGTGAAGGCCACCGAGGTCACGCTCGTACGCCTCTGACGGCCGGATTGTCAGACCCCTCCGCTACTTTGTCGATCATGACGAACTTCGTACTGGTGGCAGGTGCTTGGCTCGGATCGTGGGCGTGGGACGAGGTGACGCCGCAGCTGCGTGCGGCGGGCCACGGCGCCCACGCCCTGACGCTGTCCGGCCTCGCCGAGAGACGGGCCGAACCGGCCGGGCAGCAGACGCACGTGCGGAACGTCGTCGAGGAGGTCGAGCGCCTCGACCTGCGCGATGTCGTCCTGGTCGGGCACAGCTACGCGGGCATCCCGGTCGGCCAGGCCGCCGAGCGGATCGGCGACCGGCTGGCCCGGGTGGTCTTCGTCGACTCCAACGTCCCGGCCGACGGGGAGTCCTTCGTCTCCACGTGGTGGGAGGGCCCGGCGAAGCTGGAGGCCGCGATATCCGGAAACGGCGGCTTCTGGGCGCCGTTGACCGCGTCCGACTGCGAGGGCCAGGGCCTCGGCGCCGATCAGATCGCGCGGATCGTGGACGGCGCCACCCCGCACCCGGGAGCCACACTGTCCGAACCGGCCGTACTGGCCCGCCCGCTCGGCGAGCTGCCGACGACGTACGTCAAGTGCCTGCTGGACGGCCCCGAGCCGAACGAGGACGTGGCCCGGCTGCTGACCGGCGACAACTGGCGGCTGGTCCGGATGGACACCGGCCACTGGCCGATGTTCTCCCGCCCGCGCGAACTGGCGGAGATACTCCTGGCCGCGGCCGCCTCCTGACGCGGGAGACCGTACGCCGCGGTCCGGGTCAGCCGGGCACCGGCGCCGGGGCGGCCGCCACGGCGAATTCGCACCATACGCATTTGCCGCCGCCCCGGGGTTCCACGCCCCAGGCGTCCGAGAGGCGGTCCACCAAGAGGAGGCCACGGCCCGACACCGCCCAGTCCCCGGCTTCGCGCGGCCTCGGCAGGGCGCTGCTGGAATCCTCGACCTCGATGCGGATGCGCCCCTCCGCCGTCAGCCGCATGCCGACCTCGCCGCCGCCCTCCGTGTGGACCAGGGCGTTGGTCATGAGCTCGTCCGCCGCCAGTTCGATCTCGTCGGCCCTGTCCGGCGCCCCCCAGGCGGCCACCGCCGCCCGGATCAGATGGCGGGCCATCGCCGGGGCCTCCGGGTCGCCGGGTTCCAGCCGGTGGCGCAGCGGACCGCCGCCGCGGGCGGCGGGGGTGCCGCGGCGGCGCAGGACCAGCAGGGCCATGTCGTCCCCGCCGCCCGAGTCGCCGACCAGGTCGCACAACACGTCGGCGAGTTCCTGCACGTCGACCGGGCCTCCCTGGACGGCGGTGATCAGCTCCCGCATGCCGGTGTCGGGATCCTGCCCGGGCCGTTCGATCAGACCGTCCGTGCACAGCAGCAGGGTGTCGCCCGGGTGCAGTTCGAGGCTGGTGACCGGGTAGCCGGTGCCCGTCCCCGTACCGGGAGGGTCTCGGGGCGGCAGCCCGAGCGGGAGGCCGCCGGCCACCTGGATCCGGTGGACGCTGCCGTCGCCGCGCCGCACGATCGGGTCCAGGTGGCCGGCGCGGACCATGCGGAGCATGCCGGTGTTGAGGTCCACCTCGGCGTAGGTGCAGGTGGCGAACCGTTCCGTTTCCAGATCGCGCAGGAAGGCCGAGGCCCGCGCCATCGCCGTCCCCGGGGTGTGCCCCTCGGCCGCGTACGCGCGCAGCGCGATGCGCAGCTGCCCCATGACGGCGGCCGCGTCCGTGTCGTGCCCCTCCACGTCGCCGATCATCACCCCGACCCGACCCTCGCCGAGCGGGATCACGTCGTACCAGTCGCCGCCGACGTCCCGCCCCATCCGGGCCGAGCGGTACCGTACGGCGATCCGCACCCCCGGCACCTCCGGGATCCGGCGGGGCAGCATGGCCCGCTGGAGCCCCTCCGCCAGGTCGTGCTCCTGCTCGAAGAGGATGGCGCGCTGCAGGCTCTGCGCGATGCCGCTGCCGAGCGCCATCAGTACGTTCCGCTCCTCGGCGGTGAAGTCCCCGTCGCGGGTGTAGAGCAGCCCGAGCGCGCCGATGGGCCGTCCCTGGGCGATCAGCGGCAGGTAGACCCCGCTGCGGACGGACAGCGGCTCGATGTACGGCCACAAATCCGGGTAGCGGACCTGGAACTCCTCGCGTGCGGCGAGGTAGACCGGCTGCATGGTGCGCACGGCCTCGCTCATCGGGAGCCGCGCATCGATCCGCGTGTATTCGATCTCGGGTACGTACGAACCCAGCTGCCCCTCCGCGACCAGGTGGATGCGGCCGCCGTCGACGACGCCCAGCATCACGCTGACCGCGCCGAGGTGCCCGAGGGCCTGCGGGTCCTTGAGGATGTCGGTGACGTCGTTGACGGTGCGGGCGTGGGCGAGGATGGCCGTGGTCCGCTCGACGACCCCGGTCATCCGACGCCGCCCCTCGGCCTGCTCCCCGGCGGCCCCTTCCGCGCCGGGCTCGCCGGGGTCGTGGGCGGCGTCGCGGAGGATCCCGATGACGCGGTACGGGCGACCCCGCGGGTCCCGCAGGATATGCCCCTGGA
This sequence comes from Streptomyces sp. NPDC059989, assembly GCF_042736975.1. Taxonomy (NCBI): domain Bacteria; kingdom Bacillati; phylum Actinomycetota; class Actinomycetes; order Kitasatosporales; family Streptomycetaceae; genus Streptomyces; species Streptomyces sp. NPDC059989. Next base: position 46,566 of record NZ_JBHWUO010000025.1, on the reverse strand, counting down.
TGTGGGTCCAGGCCGGTGACCCGTCCCGGCGGCGGCTGCGCACGTAGGCCCCGTAGTGGCTGCGGCCGTCCTTCAGCGCCTGCGCGACCCGGGCGTCGAGCCGGGCCTCCTCGGCGGGCGCGAGGCGCGCGCGCAGCCCCTCGGAGGTACCGGTGAACTCGTCCGGGCGCAGGTCGAGGACCTCGAGGGCGGTCGGGTCCAGGTGCAGCCGCCCGCTGTCGAGGTCCCAGTCGAAGGTGCCCATGCGGTTGAGCGCAAGGCTCGTATCCGGCCGCGCGGGCCAGTCGACCTCGGGGTTCCGTCCCCTCAGGGCCATGCAGCCAGGGTCTCACTCCCGCCCGCCGGTGTCCCCACGGGACGGATCGGATCAGGAAAAGGGACCAAAGTCCCGGCCTGTCAGGACCTTTCCCGAATGTCGGGCTTATACGATTCCGCGAAGATCGACACAATCTTGATCATCTTTTGCGGCGTCAACAGCCTGCCGACACGGGCAGGTTGACGCCCATGGTTGTGTGGGGTGTGGCTTGTCGCAAGCGCCGATACCGACCGGAGAGCCGGCCGAGGACGTGGGAGGAGCGGAGGGGGACGGAGCCGGGGAGGGCACGAGACCCGGGCGGATACGCGCGGTGGCCGGCGCCTCCCGTGGTGTGGTGGTCCGCCCCTACCGGGACCCCCTGGTCCTCGGCCCGCTCTTCCGCGACGAGGAACCGGGCCCCTCCGGCGGCGACCGGGACGGCCCGCAGACGCTGCGGCAGCAGCCCGTGGCCGGCGGGGCGATACCGCGGCCGGCGGCCCCGGCTCCGGCCCCGCCGCCTGCACGGGGCGCCTCCCGGGCGGCCCCGGCGCCTCCCGCGCCCGCCCGGCGCACCCTGCCGCCCGTTCTCGACCCGAAGCTCGCCGAGCACCCCGCCCGGGCTCTTTCCGGCTGGTGGGCCCTGCTCGCCGTGGTGCTCGCCGGGGCCGGCGCCGCCCTGCTCGCACGGCACGAGGACCTCCGCCTCCACGGCCCCCTCCCCCGCACCGCCGCCGAGGCCTGGCCCCTCGCCGCGCTCGCCACCTGCGCCGTCCTCGCCCTCACCGCGCCGGCCGGGCTGCGCCGCGGCCGCACCGGCCACGCCTGGGCACTGACCCTCTTCGGCCGCTACCGCGGCACGATCCGCCGTACCGGACTCATCTGGTCCAGCCCGCTGCCCCGGCACGCCCGGGTCGACGTGAGGCTGCGGCACTGGCGCAGCGAACCGCTGCCCGTCGTCGACTCCGAGGGCACCGCCCTGCGGGCCGTGGTCCTGGTGGTGTGGCGGGTCAGGGACACCGCCCGGGCCCTGCTGTCCGTCGAGGACCACGCCGCCTACCTGCGCGGACAGGTGGAATCCGCGACGGCCCGGGTGCTCTCCCGGATGCCGGCCGACTCCTTCCGGCCGCCGGGCGGGGCCGAGCCGGAGACCCTGCGCGACACCGAGGCCGTCGGTGACGAGCTGACCGCGCTGCTCGCGGCCGAATGCCGGGCCGTCGGCATCGAGGTGTTCTCCGCCCGGCCGCTGCACGTCGAGTACGCCCCGGAGGTCGCCGCCGCGATGCAGCGCCGCCGGATCGCGGCCATCGACGCCCGGTACCGCGACTCCGTCCTCACCTCCGTCATCGACGCCGTCGACGACACCGTCCACCGGATGTCCGACCGCGGACTCGTGAGCCTGGACGACTACGAACGGAAGGCCCTGGTCAAGGACTTGACCGTGGCCTTCTACACGGCGCGCGGCCCCGCCGCCGACGCCCGCTGAACCACCCCCGAGGAAACACCCCCGATGGAAGAGGAACCACGCATGCGCACACCCGAGTTCACCGAGGACATACCCGACAGCTGCGACTGCACCGGCTGCGCCCGCGGCACCACGGCCCTCACCGCCGCGGCCGCACGCCGCCGCTGCACCGTGCGCGGAGCCGTGGTCGCGGCCGTCGGCGCCACCCTGCTGATCGGCGCCGGAGCGGGCACCGCCGCGGCCGAGCCCGCGCCCTCGAAGGCCGGCTGGGACGGGTCGAAGTACTGGTACAAGGACGAGACCGGCTGGTGGCGCTGGACCTCCCACTACGACAAGTACGCGGCGAAGACCGGCCAGTCGGGCCGCGGCGCCACGCCGGCGCAGGGGACGGGGTCCGCCGTACGCAGCTCCGAGCCGACCTTCCGCGGCCGCGCGGGCTGGGACGCCACGGACCGCGTCTACTGGTACAAGGACGCGACGGGCTGGTGGCGCTGGACCGGCCACAAGGAGAAGTACGAGCGCTTCGCGGGCCGTTCGGGCGGCTCGGGCTCGGCCGGCTCGGGTTCGTCCGGCTCGGGTTCGTCCGGCTCGGGTTCGTCCGGCTCGGGTTCGTCCGGCTCGGGTTCGTCGGACTCGTCGGGATCGGGCTCCTCGGGCTCGGGAACCCCCCTGCGCCAGGGCACCGAAGGCGCCGTCGCCTTCGCCAACGGCCACCTCGGCGACCCGTACGTCTGGGGCGGCAACGGCCCGCACGGCTGGGACTGCTCCGGCCTGGTCCAGGCCGCCTACCGCAGCGCCGGGATCTCCCTCCCCCGGGTCGCCGACGACCAGTACCGGGCCGCCACCCCGATCTCCCGCTCCGAACTGCGCCGCGGGGACCTGGTCTTCTGGAGCTCGAACGGCTCGGTGTCGGGCATCCACCACGTGGCGATCCACCTCGGCGACGGCAAGTACCTGGAGGCCCCGCGCCCCGGCAAGAACGTCCGGATCTCCAGCTTCAGCGCGTACGACCCGAACATGTACGGCCGGGTCCGCTAGTGCGGTGACCTCCGGTCAGGACGGGCCGGTCGCGCTCGCGTCGTGGACCAACAGGGCGATCTGGACCCGGTTGTTGAGGTCCAGCCGGGTCAGGATCCGCGACACGTGCGTCTTCACCGTGGGCAGCGCGAGGTGCAGTTCCCGCGCGATCTCCGCATTGGAGAGGCCGCGCCCGACCGCCAGGGCCACCTCCCGCTCGCGCTCGGCCAGCCGTTCCAGCCGGGCGCGGGCGGCGGCCGCCCGGGTGTCCTGCCCGGAGCCGCCCGCCACCTGGTCCATCAGGCGGCGGGTGACCGCCGGGGACAGCACCGGGTCCCCGGCGGCCACCGTCCGGATCGCCGTCACGATCTCGTGCGGCGGGGTGTCCTTCAGGAGGAACCCGGCCGCGCCGGCGCGCAGCGCCCGCAGGACGTGTCCGTCGGTGTGGAAGGTGGTGAGGACCAGCACCTCCGGGGCGCCGGGCCGGGTCCGGAGCTCCTCGGTGGCCGCCAGCCCGTCGACGCCCGGCATGCGGATGTCCATCAGGACCAGGTCGGGCCGCAGCGCGGCGACCAGCGCGGGCACCTCCGCACCGTCGGCGGCCTGCCCGACGAGCTCGATGTCCGGGGCGCCGCCCAGCATCAGGCTCAGCCCGGCGCGGACGATCGCGTCGTCGTCGACCAGCAGTACCCGGATCACCGGCGCTCCTTTCCTCAGCCCTGCCAGGGTAGCCAGGCGTGGACCCGGAACCCGCCGTCCGCCGGGCCGGCCGTCAGCTCGCCGCCCGCCAGCCTGGCGCGCTCGGCCAGGCCGATGAGCCCCTGTCCGCCGCCCTCGCCGATCCCCGGATCCGATCGGGGCGGCAGCGGCGGGCGGGCGTTGCGGACCTCCACGGTCAGCCCGTCGCCCGGCTGCCCGGCCACCGTCACCTCGACGGTCGCCCCGGGCGCGTGCCTGCGTACGTTGGTCAGCGCCTCCTGCACGATCCGGTACGCGGTCCGCCCGGCCAGCGGCGGCGGCGCGGGCCCGTCGGCCGGCCCCGTCAGCCCCCTCAGCCCCGTCAGCTCCGCCGGTCCGATCAGCGCGATCCGGCCGCCCGCGGCCCGGGCCTCCGCCACCAGCCGTTCCAGGTCCGCCAGTTCCGGCTGCGGGCGGTCGCCGTCTACTGCTTCCCGTCCCGATCCGGTCCGCAGTACGCCGATCACCTCGCGCAGATCGTGCAGGGCCAGGTGGGCGCTCTCCCGGATGACCCCGGCGGCCCGCGCGATCTCCGCCGGCGGGGCGCCGGGGTGGTACTCCAGGGCGCCCGCGTGCACGCTCAGCAGCGACAGCCGGTGCCCGAGCACGTCGTGCATCTCGCGGGCGATCTCCTCGCGCGCCTCCATACGGGCCCGCTCGGCGCGCGACTCGGCGTCCGCCTCGGCCAGTTCGGCGCGCTCCCGCAGCGAGTCGATCAGCTGCTGCCTGGACCGCCGGAACAGCCCCCAGCCGATGGACCCGGCGATCAGGGCGAAGTACGTCACCGCCGACCCCGCCCGGTCCTCGGCCATGTCCGGCAGCTGCCACAGGAAGACGGGCAGCGGGGCGAAGGCCAGCGCCGCCACCCACGCCGTGGCCCGCCACGGCCGGGTCGCGGCGACGGTGAACACCGCCACCATCGCGGGGCCGGTCAGATAGTGCGCCACGCTGCCCGCGAGGAGCAGCACCACCGCGAGCTGTACCGGCCAACGCCTGCGCAGCAGGAGCGCCGCGCACCCGAGCCCGCCGACGGCCTGGTCGGCGGCCCGCCACGCCGGACTGAGGGTCTCCGACACCGGAATGGACTGCGAGCTGACAGCGGCGAAGCAGGCGGCGAAGAGGAAGAGTCCCAGGTCGGCGGCCCAGTCCCGGCGGGTGCGGTGGATGCGGTGGAAGTGGCGCATGTCCCGGAAATCTACGCGGGACCGGGCCCGCGCCGGGGATCCGCACGGCCATCGAATACTTAAGTACGACACCCGGACATCCAACGGACGATCCGCCGCCCGGCGCGGCCCGCCTACCGTCGGAGCATGACCTCCACCACCCCGAAGTCCCCCGTGGCCGCCGTGTCGGGCGTGCTCAGCTTCGTCCTCGTCGTCGGCGGCGCGAGCGGGCTGCTGCACGAGTGGTTCGGCTGGATCCACTTCATGGGATTCGTCCGCTTCCTCGTCCCCGACGGCTACGAGATCTACAGCTACGTCGTCATGGTCGTCCTCGGCCTCGCGGTGGGCGCGGCCGGTGACGCGCTGACCCGGCGCGGCCGCGCCTGATCCGCGTCTCCGTGCCCCCTCCCCGGCGTTGGGGAGGGGGCACGGAAGCCGTACTACGCTCCGGGCCTGGGCTCGGGCTGCGCCGTGAGCAGCGGTTCGGGCTGCGGCACGACCGGGGGCGCCGGGGTCCGCTCGGGCGGCGGGGTCCTGTCGACCGGCGGGGGCGGCGGAGGCGGCGGAGGCGGCGGAGGCTCCGGAGTCCGTTCAGGCGGCGGCGTCCGGTCGACCGGCGGCGGCGCCGGGGGCCGTTCGGCCGGCCCGGTCCTGTCGACCGGCGGCGACGACTTGGTCTCCGTGGGCGTCGCTGACTCTGATCGGGTCTCGGTCTTCGAAGGCGACTCCGACGGCGTACCCGTCTCCGTCTTCGACGGCGACTCGGACGGCGTAGTGGTCTCGGTCTTCGAGGGAGACTCCGACGGCGAACCCGTCTCCGTCTTCGAGGGAGACTCCGACGGCGTACCGGTCTCGGTCTTCGACGGCGACTCCGACGGCGTACCGGTCTCCGTCTTCGACGGCGACTCCGACGGCGTACCGGTCTCCGTCTTCGAGGGCGACTCCGACGGCGTACCCGTCTCCGTCTTCGACGGCGACTCCGACGGCGTACCCGTCTCCGTCTTGGACGGCGACTTGGACGGCGACGTATGCGTCCCCGTCGGGGTCGGGAACGTCGCCGTGGCGGTCGGGGTGATGTACGAGGGCGTCGGGATGACCGGCGGCGGCACCGGCCTGTCGTGCCGGCCGCGGTGGTCGCCGCGGGGCCGCTCGTACCAGTGCCGGTTCTGGTGGTCGTAGATCACGAAAACGTTCACGATGGTCACCGATGGCGTGATGACGACCACGCGCGTCGGCTGGTACGAGTTCCACGTCTGGCCGAAGCGCTTCGGGTTGGCCTTGAGCGCCACCGGGGGACCCAGCGGGTTCCCGCAGGCGCAGCGCACCCGCGGTACACCTCGGTCGTCCACGAGCACGGCCGTCCCTGCCTGGAGCACGGCCTGGTAGGCGGTGAGCCGGCCGTTCTGGAAGCCGTGGTTCGTGACCCGGGTGTCCATCCGCAGCTGCACCGGGGTGAGCGAGCGCAGGTAGCCGGGGACGGATCCCGGCTGGATGCCGAGGGCCGAGGCAAAGGCGCTGTTCTTGGCGGGCTGCGCGGACAGCGCCCTGATCTGCTTCTCGACATCGCAGGCGGGGACGTTCCTCGTGCCCGCGTAGACGCCCGGCGAGGCCCCGCTGACGCTCCGGGTGCCCGTCGGGGTGCCGGTCGTCGCCTTGGGGCCTGTCGTCGCCTTGGGGCCGGTCGTCGCCGTGGTGCCCTTGGTGGCGCTGGGGGACGACGGTTCCGGGGTCTCCGGCAGCGGTTTGGCCTGCTCCGCCGCGGTGGACTCGGTGAACGGGTCCGGGCCGGATGCGGCCACCGGCTGCAGGAAGACCTCGCCGCCGGCCTGGTCGGTGCCGCTGGGCCGGGTGAGCACCACGGCCAGGGCCACGGCCGCCGCCACCGCGACGAGCGCGGTGGCGAGCCGGGGTACGGATCGCCACCACGGGCCGCCGGACTTCCCGCCGGATCCGCCGGGACCACCCGGCGGCCCGGTCGGTGGCGGCGGTATCGGCGGACCCTGCCGCCCGCCCGAGAGCGGGCCTGAGGGCGGCCCCGTGGGGCGCTCCGACGACGGCGGCTGCTGGGGCCGCGGGCGGTCCGGTTGAGTGCTCATGGGCTCTTCTTCCCAGGCGCAGAAAGTCCCCCTTGCGGACCATTGTGTGCGCCGTCCGGGTGGTGCCCGCAAGCCGAGGCTGCCTACGGTGAACGGGTGAGCCCAACGCCCAAGGCTTGGCGGGACGCCCTCGCAGCGGTCGTGGCGGGGTTCGCGGTGATGGCCGCCGTCGCCGCGGCCGGACTGGCGTGCGCCGGTGCCGGCGATCTGCCCGGCGGCGCCTTCCCGCACGTGGTCGCGGCCGTCGTCGTGATGGCGGCCGGCGGCTGGGTCGAGCTGTCGGGCGGAGCCGGCTTCCTCGCGGGGGCCGACGCGAGCCTGTCCGTGCTCCCGCTGTCGGTGAGCCTGGCCGGCGCCCTCACCGCCGGGTACTGCTTCCTGCGCCCGCTGCACAACCGGGCGGTCGCCCGGCCCCGCGAACTGCTGGCCCGCGCCGCCCCGTTGGTCCTTCTCTGGCTCGTCGCGCTCACCGGCGCCGCGTTCCTCGCCCGCCGGACCTTCGGCATCTCCACCGACGACTCCCCTCTCGGGCGCCTCGGCGAACTCATCGACTCCGCACCGACGGTGGGCTTCCGGGCCGACCTGCCGGCCACCCTGCTCTACGGACTGCTGTGGATCCTGGGCCTGTTGCTCATCTCCCTGCTCGTCTCCCGCCGCGCACCGCTCCCCGCCGGACTGGTCCGCTTCCACGCGGCCGTGCGCCCGGCGGCCTTCGCGACGACCCTGCTGCTCCTCGCGTACGTCGTCCTCGGCCTCGGCGTCGGCCTGGTGGCGGCCGCGACGCAGGGCCACGGCGCCCGCACCCTGGCGGTGCTCCTGCTGGGCCTGCCGAACCTCGCCTGGCCCGCGTTCACCCTCGGCTTCGGCGGCGCCTGGGAGGGCAGGGTCGAGGGCCCCTTCGGACTGCCGATGCCGCAGCTGCTGGACCGGGTCCTGCGCGGCCCCGACCTGTCCACGGTCGATGTGGCCTCGCTCGCGCGGCAGGACTCCCGGGCGTGGTGGCTGGTGGCCGTGGCCGCCGTCCTGCTGCTCGGCGCGGGCGTAGTGGCCGCCGTACGCTCCCCCGCCCACGTCCGCCCCTGGCAGCACGCGCTGCACCTCGGCGTGGCACTGGCCCTGGCGACCCTGACGGTGTGCCTGCTCGCGAGGGTCCAGGCCCAGTTCGGCCTCTCCCTGCTGGGCATCGGCGACGTGGACGGCCTCGGCGGCACGGTCCGGCTCACGCCCGTGCTGTGGCGCACGGTCGGCCTCGCCCTCCTCTGGGGTGCGGTGGCCGGCTTCCTGGGCGCCCTCCTGGCCCGCCCGCTCCACCGCCGCGGCCGTGTCGACGAGTCCGCCCCGGTCTGAATCCCCAGGTCAGCCGCTCGGGTCCGGCCCCAGGGCCCCAGGTCAGCTGCCCTCGGACCCGGCCCCCGTCCCCGGCGAATCCACGATCCGGGTCGGGTCGTGCCCCGCCTGCCCCGCCCCCCGCTCGGGCGGTACGTCGAGCTGGGCCGCGACCGGGTCGGCCGGGGGTGTCGGACTTTCCTTTACGTCGGCCACCCCGCCCTTGTCCGCCCGCGCCGGCGGGGGCTCCGGCGGGCGCGGGGCCCCCGGTCCCGCGGCGACCGCGTAGGTGGCCAGGCGGGTCCCGTCGCCGTACATCCACCGTCCCGCCGCTTCGTCGTAGAGCCACACGGACTCCCCGTCGATCACGATCCCGGCGCGCAGGTCCCGTAGGGAGCGGCCGAACTGCTCGCTGTCGACCCTCCCCGCGGCAAGGTCGCCGACGGCCTGCCGGTAGAGCTCCAGGGCGGCGGCGGTCCGGTCGAGGTGCGGGCGCGGATCCTCGGCACGGGCCGGCGCCGGCCCCCCGGTGGTGGGCGGCGGCTGCGGCACGGCGACCAGCAGCCGTCCGTCCACCCAGGCGGACCACCCGTTGGCGCACAGGATCTCCCCCCACTCCCCGCTGCGGGACAGCAGTTGGACGGGCAGGAAGGGGTCCAGGGGGGCGGTCGGCCGGGTCACGTCGGGGGCCTCCCAGGCGGACATGCCCTCCTGGGGGACGATGTGGGTGGGGTGGAAGTCGGCGACCCCGTCCGGGAAGCTCATCGCCGCGGCTGCTTCCGCATGACGGCAGGCTCGTACCGGCGCAGCAGCCGGGCCACCAGCACGCCGTAGAGCGCGGCCAGGGCCACCAGCTTGGCGACGTTGGCCAGCCACACGCCGGCCTCGTGGTCGAACAGCGGATCCTGGGTGAGCTTGCCGGGCACGATCGCACCCAGGTCGATGGTGCCGGCCATGGCGCCCATGGCCCAGCGGGACGGCACGAACCAGGCCAGTTGTTCGATGACGGGGACACCGGAGAGCTTCAGCAGGGTGCCGCAGAAGACGATGTTCACCATGACGAGGAGGACCAGCAGCGGCATGGTGACCTCCTCCTTGCGGACCAGGGCGGAGATCAGCAGGCCGAGCATCATCGCGGCGAAGGACAGCAGGGCCACGACGAGGGTGATCTCGATCAGCGGTGGCATCAGGACGCCCTTGCCGTCCGGCGCGTTGAGTTTCACTCCCGCGAGACCGACCAGGGTGAGGACCACGGCCTGGACGACGGTGATCGTGCCCAGCACCACCACCTTGGACATCAGGTAGGCGGAGCGGGACAGGCCGACGGCGCGTTCGCGCTGGTAGATGACGCGTTCCTTGACGAGTTCGCGCACCGCGTTGGCGGCGCCGGTCAGCACGCCGCCGTTGCACAGGATGAACAGGGCGTTCAGTGCCGTCTCGGGGGTGAGTTCGCTGCCGGCCAGCGCGCGGGCCATGGCTCCCATGACGAACGGCAGCACGACCATGATGACGAGGAAGGTCCGGTCGGTGCTGAGCACGGCGGCGTAGCGCCGGATCAGGGTGGAGAGCTGGGAGCCCCAGCTCTGGGCCTTGGGCGGCGGCTGCGCCACGGCTCCGGCCACCCGGTCGGCGTCCCCCGCGACCCGGGGCATACGGCCGGTGACATCGACGTAGCGGCGGTGGACCGGCGAGCCGCGGTACTCCCCCGCCCAGTCGCGGTCCTGCTGGTTCTCGAACGCCTCGAACGCCTCCGGCCACTCCTCGAAACCGAAGAAGGCCAGGGCCTCGTCGGGCGGGCCGAAATAGGCCACGCGCCCGCCGGGGGCGAGGAACAGCAGCCGGTCGCAGACGTCGAGGCTGAGCACGCTGTGGGTGACCACGATGACGGTGCGGCCGTCGTCGGCGAGGCCGCGCAGCATGTGCATGACGGAGCGGTCCATGCCGGGGTCGAGGCCGGAGGTGGGTTCGTCGAGGAAGAGCAGGGACGGCTTGGTGAGCAGTTCGAGGGCGACGGAGACCCGTTTGCGCTGGCCGCCGGAGAGGCTGTGGATGGGCTGGTCGGCCCGTTGGACGAGCCCGAGTTCGCGGATCACCTCATCCACCCTGGCCTCGCGTTCGGCCTTGGCGGTGTCCTGCGGGAAGCGCAGTTCGGCGGCGTAGACGAGGGCGCGGCGGACGGTGAGCTGGGCGTGCAGGATGTCGTCCTGGGGCACGAGGCCGATGCGGCTGCGCAGTTCCGCGTAGTCCCGGTAGAGGTCGCGGCCGTCGTAGAGGACGGTGCCGCTGTCGGCGGGGCGCAGGCCCGTGAGCGCGCCGAGCAGGGTGGACTTGCCGGCGCCGCTGGGGCCGACGACGGCGAGCAGGCAGTTGGCGCCCACGGGGAAGGAGACGCCGTCCATGAGGACCTTGCGGCCTCGGTCGACGGCGACGGTGAGGTCCTGGACGTCGAGCGAGACCGAGCCCGTGTCCACGTACTCCTGGAGCTGGTCCCCGACGAGGCAGAAGGCCGAGTGGCCGACGCCGACGATGTCGCCCTCGGCGACGCGGGCCGCCCGGTCGACGCGGGCGCCGTTGAGGTAGGTGCCGTTGTGGCTGCCGAGGTCGGCGATCTCGTAGGTGCCGTCGGCGAGGGCCCGCAGTTCGGCGTGCAGGCGCGAGACGATGAGCTCGTCGATGACGAGGTCGTTCTCGGGGGCGCGGCCGATGCGGACGGCGGTGCGGGCGGCCAGCGGGCGGATGTTGGTCGGCTGCCGGAAGGTGCCCGTCAGGGACGGTCTCCACACGCCCGAAGGCCTGGGCTCGGCGGCTCGGGCCGCCGCACGGCCGACGAGTACGGCGCGCGGGCCGTCCTCGGCGCTGCCGAAGCGCAGCTCGCTGCCGGGGCCGACGCTCCACTCCTGGACGCGGTGGCCGTCCGCCCACGTGCCGTTCGTGCTGTGCTCGTCCTCGACGGTCCAGTGGTCGCCCTCGGGGCGCAGGATCGCGTGGTGCCAGGAGACGCGGGGGTCGTCGAGGCAGATCTCGCAGAGTGGGTCCCGGCCGACGTGGTAGGTCCGGCCCGGGCTCATCTCGGTGGAGCCCCTGGCGGTCTCCAGGACGAGTTCGGGCGCGGTCGGCACACCGGGGCGCTGGACCATGCACAGATTTTCCCACGATCCGATCGGACCGGCATAACCGCAGGTCAGGCGGTGCTTATAGGTAATGACAACGGTCCCCGTTGCAGCCTTTGCCGATCGCGGCGAGGTGCGCTTCACTTCACGCGTCAGAACCGAACAAACGGGGGATGCCATGAGCGGGCACGACCATGCGCACGACGGGCACGACGCCGGGCAGGACGCGCACGGGCACGACGCGCACGGCCACGGCCACGGCGGCCACAGCCACGGCGTGGCCGCCGACGCCGACCGGCGCTGGCTGGCGATCGCCCTCGGTCTGATCGGCGCGTTCATGGCGGTCGAGGTCGTCATCGGCGTCGTGGCCCACTCGCTGGCCCTGATCTCCGACGCCGCCCACATGCTGACCGACGCCGTGTCGATCGTCCTCGCGCTGATCGCGATGCGGCTGGCCGCCCGGCCGGCGCGCGGCGGGTTCACGTACGGCCTCAAGCGGGCGGAGATACTCTCCGCCCAGGCCAACGGCCTGACCCTGCTCCTCCTCGCGGTCTGGCTGGCGTACGAGGCGGTGCGGCGGCTGATGGACCCGCCGCCGGTGGAGGGCGGGCTGGTCCTGGTGACGGCGCTCGCGGGCATCGTCGTCAATGTGGCCGCGGCCTGGTGCATCTCCAGGGCGAACCGGTCCTCGCTGGCCGTCGAGGGCGCCTACCAGCACATCCTGAACGACCTCTTCGCCTTCATCGGGACGGCCGTCGCCGGCCTGATCGTGCTCACCACGGGATTCCGGCAGGCCGACGCGATCGCCACCCTCGTGGTGGTGGTGCTGATGGTCAAGGCGGGCTACGGACTGGTGCGCGAGTCCGGCCGGATCTTCCTGGAGGCCGCCCCGGCCCATGTGGACCCGGACGCGGTCGGCGACCGGCTGGTCGGGCACCCGCCGGTGACCGAGGTGCACGACCTGCACATCTGGACCATCACCTCCGGGCAGGCGGCGCTCTCCGCGCACGTGCTCGTGGAGCCGGCGGGTGACTGCCACGCCGTACGCCGGGACCTGGAGCGGCTGCTGGCCAAGGAGTACGGGATCACGCACACCACCCTCCAGGTGGACCACCAGCAGGAGTCCCTCCTCACGGTCGGCCGCGCGGGCGAGTCGGCCGCCTTCGACGCGGGCGCCGACCCGCACTGCGCGGACGCGCACGGGCCGGTCCACCGCGAGGGACCCCACGCACACTGACCCGCAGACCCGCTGACCCGCCTTCGTACGGGGCATACATGCACCCATGACGAACAAGCGCAGTGCCGGACTGCTCCTGTTCCGCCGGACCGGCCAGGGGTCCGACGGCGGGGTCGAGGTCCTGCTCGGGCACATGGGCGGCCCCCTGTGGGCCGGGCGGGACGCGGGCGGCTGGGCCATCCCGAAGGGCGAGTACGAACCGGACGAGACCCCGCGGAACGCGGCCCGCCGGGAGTTCACCGAGGAGCTGGGGCTGCCGCCGCCGGAGGGCGAGTACCTGTCGCTCGGCGAGGTGCGGCTGAGCAGCGGCAAGCTGGTGACCATCTGGGCGGTGGAGGCGGATCTCGATCCTGCGCTGATGGCGCCGGGGACCTTCACGATGGAGTGGCCGCCGCACTCCGGGACCGTGCAGGAGTTCCCCGAGCTGGACCGGGTGGCCTGGTTCGCTCCCCCGCTGGCCGAAAAGAAGCTGATGCCCTCTCAAATGCCCTTTCTGACCCGGCTGTTGGGGTTACTGGAGGGTTGACTACACCTTTACTTGCCAACAATCCCCATCTGCATGGACATTGCACATATGACGAACGTCGTGCTGGTGGGAACCCTGGACACCAAGGGTGTGGAGTACGGCTGGCTGCGCGAGAGGCTGCTGCGCGCCGGCGTCGAAGTGGTACTGGTCGACACGGGAGTAATGGGCGAACCCCGGGTGCCCGCGGACGTGCCGCGTGACGCGGTGGCCCGGGCGGCGGGAGCGGAACTCTCGGAACTGCGCGCGGCCGCCGACCGGGGCGCGGCCGTGACCACGATGGCCCGGGGCGCCGAGGCGACCCTCTTACGCCTGCACGCCGAAGGCAGGCTGGACGGCGTGCTCGCGATCGGCGGCAGCGGCGGCACCTCCATCGCCACGCGGGCGATGCGCGCCCTGCCGCTGGGCGTACCGAAACTGATGGTCTCGTCGATGGCGTCCGGGGACGTGGCCCCGTACGTCGGCTCCTCGGACATCACGATGATGTACAGCGTGGTGGACATCGCGGGGATCAACAGCATCTCCGCGCCCGTCCTGGCCAACGCGGTGGAGGCGGTCGCCGGGATGGCGAAGGCCTTCGCCCGCGCCTCGCTGGAGCTGCGCCGGCCGGCCCCGCTGGGAGCGGGCGGCCGCCCGCTGATCGCGGCGAGCATGGCGGGCGTGACCACGATCGGCGTGGACGCGGCCCGCGAGCGGCTGACCGAACTGGGCTACGAGGTGCTCGTCTTCCACGTCAGCGGCACCGGCGGCCGCACCCTGGAGACCCTGGCCGGGCAGGGCATCTTCGCGGGCGTCCTCGACCTCACGCTCAGCGAGCTCGCCGACGACCTGTGCGGGGGCATCCTCACGGCGGGCCCCGACCGGCTCAGCGCGGCGGGGCGGGCCGGGATTCCGCAGGTGGTGAGCCTGGGGGCACTGGACATGGTCAAGTTCGGCCCGCTGGAGACCCTGCCCGAGCAGGCCCGTTACCGGCGGGTCCGCGTCCACAACCCGTCCATCACGGTGATCCGTACGACCGAGGCCGAGTGCGCTGAGCTGGGTCGCCGGGTCGCCGCCAAACTCCGTACGGCGACCGGTCCCACGGCCGTCTGCGTCCCCCTGCGCGGACTGTCCACGCTCGGCGCGCCGGGCGGGCCCTACCACGACCCCGCCGCGGACCTGGCGCTGTTCTCGGCCCTGCGCGAGGGCTTGCGGGGCAGCGCCGCACGGCTCTACGACTACGACACCCACATCAACGACCCCGATTTCGGCCGGGCGGCGGCCGACCGGCTCCACGCCATGATCGGCGCGATCTCGGCCGCGGCCTGAGCCACCCCGGTCGCCCCCGCACGGTTGGGAACCGGCCGTGGCGGAAACCACGTCCCCAGGGGCGCAGTGCCGCCACGGCAGTCAGGGGGGACGGGAACGATGACGAACGCGTGGGCGGTCCCCGGTTACACGGAGGTCCGCGAGCTCGGCTCGGGCGGCAGCGGCCGCGTGGTGCTCGCCGTCCACGACGGTACGGGTACGGCGGTCGCCGTGAAGTACCTGAGCGACCGGATGCGCCAGGACCCGGCCTTCGTACGGGAATTCCGGGCCGAGGCCCGCCTGCTGGGCGGGCTCCGGTCCCCGTACGTGGTGGGGCTGTACGAGTACGTGGAGGCGCCCGGCGGCGCGGCCATCGTGATGGAGCTGGTGGACGGCATCTCCCTGCGCGCGCTGCTGAAGCGGGCCGGGCGGGCGGACGCCGAGGCCGCGCTGGTGGTGCTGAAGGGCTCGCTGCTGGGGCTGGCGGCGGCGCACCGTGCGGGCGTCGTCCACCGTGACTACAAGCCGGAGAACGTGCTGGTCGCGGCGGACGGCGCCTCGAAGCTGGTGGACTTCGGGATCGCGGCGGGCCGCGGGACCACGCCCGGCGTGGCCGGGACCCCCGCCTACATGGCGCCCGAGCAGTGGCAGGGCCGGCCGGCGTCGCCCGCGGCCGACGTGTACGCGGCGACGGCCACCTTCTTCGAGTGCCTCACCGGGCGCAAGCCCTTCGACGGGGAGAACTTCGCGGAGCTCGCGGTCCAGCACATCGAGGCGCCGGTGCCGGAGACCGAGGCCCCGGAGCCGGTACGCCCGCTGATCCGGCGGGGCCTGGCCAAGGTGCCCGAGCAGCGGCCGGAGAACGCCGAGGCGTTCGTGGCGGAGCTGGAGCAGGTGGCGCTCGCCGCGTACGGGCCCGCGTGGGAGGAGCGCGGCCAGCGCAAGCTGGCGGCGCTGGCCGCGCTGCTGCCGCTGATGTTCCCCTCCGCGAGCCCGCCCGCGGAGGGCACCACGGCGTTGGCGACGACCACGCTGAACAGCGGCTCGGGCTGGGCCCCGGACCGGCGCGGGTGGCTCGCGACGGGGGTGGCACTGGTGCTGGGGGCGGTGCTGGTGCTCACGACGGACGCGATCGGCGGCACCCCGGGCGGGGCCTCGGCGCTGAGCGCGTTCGCCACGACGAGCGCGGCCCCGCCGGGCTCCACGGCCCCGGCCACCCCGACGGCATCACCGTCGCCCCGTGCTTCGGCCTCCCCGTCGCCGACTCCGAGCCCCTCGGCGTCCGCGAGCCCGTCCCCCTCCCCCTCCGCGTCGTACAGCCCGACGCCGACGGCGAAGCCGACGGTGAGCGCCTCGACGTCGCCGACTCCCCGCCCCACGCCCACCCCTTCGCCCACGCCGAAGGTCACGAAGCTCGGCGTGTCGCTGCGGCCCGGCGTCTACCGGGGCGAGGCGACCGTCTCCCTCGCCGCCGAGGGCACCGGTCCCGTCACCGTCGTGTTCGAGTGGTTCCTCGGCAACGAGCAGGGCGCCTACTCCGTGCCCGACGGGACGGACACCGTCGTGGTGCAGGCCGGCTCCCTCGCGCCGGTGGTCCAGACCCACACGTTCACCCGCGGGCGGGGCTGCTACGGCGGGGTCCGGGTCACCACCAAGCCCGCCGCCGCGAACGGGTCCGCGTCCGACTCGCAGTACCTGCCGCGCTGCCAGGAGGCGCCGACCCGATGAGCGATCCCCACGCCCCGCAGGGCGACGACTACAGCGCCACCGTCCTCGGCAGCCACTGGTTCAGCGGGCCCCCGCCGCCGCAGGACGCCGCCCCCGACCGGGTCGAGGGATCGGTGCTCCGGTTCGGGCCGGGGGTCACGGCGGCCCTGCCCGCGCCGTTCCCCGTGGCCGTCACCGCCCCGCCCGCGCGGCGGCGGGGCGCCGGCCTGCGGCGGTACGCACTCGCCGCGCTCGTGCTGGCCGCGGTGCTCGCGTACCTGGGGTGGCAGCGGTTCGGGCCCGCCCTGGAGGTCCGCGACGTGGCCGTCGCCACCGATCCGAAGGGCCCGGCCTGCGACGCGGCCGCCGACGTGGTCGCCGTCGTACGGACCAACGGGCGCCCGGGGACCCTCACGTACCGCTGGCTCCGCAGCGACGGCACGCACTCCGAGCAGCTGACGGAGCGGGTGCCGAGCGGGCAGCGGGAGGCCCGGCTGCACCTGCTGTGGACCTTCCAGGGCGCGGGGACCTACCCCGCGAAGGCGGAGCTCGAACTGCTCTCGCCCGCGCGGCACACTGCCGCAACGGATTTCACGTACCGCTGTTCCCGCTAGCCGGAACGGCTCGTGAAGGTGACAAAGCCCGTGGTCGGAGGCTGTCCGATCGGCCGTTCGGGCGAATGATGGGTCCCGAACGGTCGTCCTTCCGGCCGGGGAGGGTGTGGCCGCGCGGCCGAAGCCCGGCCACCGTGCCCCCTGGTTGACTCGGCTGTGTGTTGACGAGGGCTTCCCTGAAGACCTCCGGCACCCTTGCGCGCCACGTTCCAGCCGGCGATACACCCCTGACGGAACGTGGCCGTCCCGCGCCCGGGCCACAAGTCCGCGCGGGAGGCCCGCAGCCGCTTTGGGGAGTGGCTGCGGGCCGTTTCGCCATCCCGTCCCCCGCCGCAACCGGGGGACGGAGTTCAGAAGCGGGCGTGGGCGGTGATGTCCGCCTCGAACTCGCCCGTCATCGCCGGGGTCACCGTCGGCCGGCACTGCCGGACCGCCGCCAGGTAGTCCTCCGTGGTCGCGCCGAGCTGCGCGGCCGCCGCTCCCCGCGCGCCCACCGCCTCCAGGTCCCGCTCGAAGGACACCTGCGCCGCGATCCGCGCCGCGTGCTCGATGTCGGCCGGCGTGAACAGCTCGGTCGCCGACACCAGCGCCGCCACGTCCACGTCCGCGCGCCCGGCGGTGTAGCGGGACCAGATCGCGGCGCGCGCGCCCGCGTCGGGGGTGCCGATCGGAATCAGGTAGTCGAAGCGGCCGGGCCGCAGGAAGGCCGGGTCGAGGGAGCGGATGGAGTTGGTCGCGCAGACCAGCAGCCGCTCGTCGCCCTCCCGGAAGCCGGGTATCAGCTTGAGCAGCTCGTTCGTCACCCCGTGGATCCCGCCCGGCTGCGCGGGCTCGGTGCGTACGGGTGCGATCTCCTCGACCTCGTCGATGAAGACGAGCACCCGCTCCAGTTCGGCGATCCGGGCGAAGGCGTCGCGCAGGGCCGCCGCCAGGTTGCCCTCGTCGGCGAGGCGGGAGGGCAGCAGCTCCACGAAGGGCCAGCCGAGGCGCGAGGCGATGGCGCGGGCGAAGGTGGTCTTGCCCGTGCCGGGCGGGCCGAAGAGGGTGATGGCGCGCGGGGGCCGCACCCCGTGCGAGGCGGCCCGCTCGGGCTCGGCGAGCGGCAGCACCACGCGCCGCTCGATGAGGTCCTTCTCCGTTTCCATGCCGGCGACCTTGGTCCACAGGTCGTTGGGCAGGAACCGGCCGCCGAGGTCGGCGAGGAGCCCGGCCGCCGGTCCGTGCAGGGGCTCGGTCTTCTCGAAGTAGGCCACGGCCGGCTGGCGCGTGTAGCCGGCGTTGAGGAGGCCCTCGCCGAGGAGGTCCTCCTCGGGCAGCACGTACGCGATACGCCCGACGCGGGCGGCGATGAGCCGCCGCTCCAGCTCGACGAGCAGGGCGCTGGCGAGTCCCCGGCCGCGCCAGCCGGAGGCGATCGCGATGCGCATCACCCAGGCCCGCTCGCCGGTGACGCAGGCGAGGGCCGCGCCGATCGGGACGCCCTGGTGGACGGCGACCACGCAGGGCTGCCGGTCGGTGAGGGCGCTGATGCACTCGGCGAGCGAGAAGACGGACTCCTGGCCGAGCTCGGCCGTCGTGTCGATCAGGTGGACCACTGCGGCGAGATCGCTCTCGCGGTAGTCGTGGATGAGCCAGTTCACCGGGTACCGCCCCTCGTTCGTGCTCCTGCGGCGAGGCTAGGGGCGGCAGGGCCCGGCGATCACGCACCGTCGTGCACAACAGGCGGTCCGGAAACCGTCCGTGTCGTCCATAGACTGGTGCCTTCCGCCCGAACGCCAGACCGAGGACCCGAACTCCTTCATGCTTTGCCACATATCCGCGTCCCGACGCGGGCACCTCCTCTGGCTCGTCCCGTTCCTGTGGACCCTGGCGCTCGGCCTGTGGGGGCTCTCCCGGCAGGACAGCGTGTGGCGGGACGAGGCGGCGACCTGGCAGGTGGCCGGGCGCCCGGCGGGCGAGATCTGGCGGATGCTCGGGAACGTCGACGCCGTGCACGGGCTGTACTACCTGCTGATGCACGGCCTCTTCGAGGTGTTCGGCGCGAGTACGACGACCCTGCGGCTGCCGTCCGTGCTGGCGGTCGCCGCCGCCGCGGCGTGCGTGGCGGTGATCGGGCGGCGGCTGGCCGGGTTCTGGGCGGGGCTCGGCGGCGGGCTGGCCCTCGGGCTGCTGCCGGCCGTGCAGTTCCACCTCCAGGAGGGCCGGCCGTACGCGCTGGTCGCGGCCGGGGCCGGGCTGTCGACGCTGCTGCTGGTGTCGCTGCTCGGGGAGGTCCGGCCCGGCCGGCGGGCCTGGCCGCGCTGGACGGCGTACGGGCTCACCGTGCTGGTGTGCGCCCTGCTGAACTGGCTGTCGCTGCTGATCCTGCCCGCCCACGCGGCGACCCTGTGGTGGGTGCGGGCCGGGCGGCCGGTGTGGCTGCGCTGGACGGCGTACGGCGCGGGCGCGGTGGCGGGGGCGCTGCCGCTGATCCTCTTCAGCCGGAGCCAGTCCGACCAGGTGTCCTGGATACCGCCGCTGACCTGGCACATGCTGATCGGGCCGGGGATCCTGCTGGCCGTCGGCGGCCTCGGCGCGTGGGCGGACCGGCCCGGGCGGGCCCGGCTCTCGGCGGCCGCCGTCGGGCTGCCGCTACTGGCGGTTCCCCAGCTCGGGCTGATCGGGCTGTCGCTCGTGCAGCCGCTGTTCCTGGACCGGTACGTGCTGTTCAGCATGGTGGGTCTGGCACTGCTGGTCGGCGCGGGACTGGGCGCTGCCGTACGGGCCCTCGCGCCCCGGTTCCCGAGGGCGTCGGGCCTGCTCGTGCCGGGCGTGGTCGGGGTGTCGGTGCTGGCGCTGCTGCCGGTGGAGCTGGGCAAGCGGGCGCCGGCGAGCCGGGTCGACGACGTCCTGGCGGTGGCCGGTGAGGTGGCCCGGCTGAAGCGGGACGGGGACGCGGTGCTGTTCGTCCCGGCCGCGCGGCGGGACACCGCGCTGGTCTCACCGGGCGCCTTCACGGGCCTGGCGGACGTGGCGCTGGCCGAGACCCCGGTGGCTTCGGCCACCCTCAAGGGCGAGGAGGCGGACCCGGCACGGATACGGCAGGCGCTGCTCGCACAGCGGCGGGTGCTGCTGGTGACGGACTCGGCGAAGGTGGCGAAGGCGCCGTCGGCGGAGCGGGACAAGGCGAAGGCGGCGGTCCTGCGGGAGCGGTTCACGGTGGTGGAGGACCGGCAGGTCCGGGGCCGCCGGGTGACGGTCTACGAACGGCGCGGGCCGCAGTAGCACCGGCCGGTGAGCGCCGGCGGCGCCCGGATTTCACACCGGGTCCATCGGATTCACAGCGGATTCATACGGAATTCCGGGCTCCGGACATAGGTTCGCCGGGCAGGCTCGCCTCATGATCCACCGCACCCACCCCCTGACAGGCCGCCGCTCCCGCGCTCGCGCCCGGCGGGCGTCACGGATCCTCCTGGCACTGGCCGCCATGGCCGCGCTGCTCAGCGTGGACGTGCCCGACGCCCTGGCCGAGCCGCCGCTCGGCGTCACCGCGCAGGCCCTGCCGGACGCCGAGACGGGCCGGGTGGGCGCCCTGTTCGCGGGCGGGCTGGACGGCGGGCACTTCTGCACCGCCGCCGTGGTGCGCAGCGACGGCGGCGATGTGATCGCCACCGCCGCACACTGCCTGGACCGCCCGGACACCACGGTCTTCGCGCCGGGCTACCGGGACGGCAAGGCCCCGTACGGCGTCTGGAAGCTCACCGGCGTGTACGTCGCCCCGGGCTGGAGGGACGGCCAGGCCCCGGACGCCGACATCGCCTTCGCGACGGTGGTCCCTGCGGACGGCGGGCGGACCGGGGCGGTCGAGGAGCTCGTGGGCGGCTTCCCGGTCGCCGCGGAGCAGCCCGCCGACGCCATGGTGAGCGTGATCGGCTACCCGCGCGGCCTGGAGGCCCCGCTGCGCTGCGCGAACACCACCGCGCTGTTCTCCGATACCCAGCGCCGGATCGACTGCCCGGACCTCAGCGGCGGCACCAGCGGGAGCCCCTGGCTGGTCGACGGAGCCCTGGCGGGGGTGCTCGGCGGCTACGAGGGCGGCGGCACGGTTCCGGAGGTCTCGTACAGCGCGGTGATGGGCGACCAGGCGGTGGAGCTCTACCGCGAGGCGTCCGTCACCGACTGACGGCGGGGATGCGCTCCGCCTCGGGTGCGGCGGGCTGCGAGGGCATCCGGTCGAGGGAGGGCCCGCCGGGGCTCCCCACCCGGATGTCCCGCAGCCCGCGGCGCAGGCTGCCGCTCAGTACGCGGCCCAGCGGACGCTCGACGAGCCGGTGGATGCCCCAGGCGAGGACCAGCATGCAGGCGGTCACGCCGAGGGCCAGGGGGACGGGCGCGACCTCCTCGCGGAAGTGGTGGATGATCGTCAGCCCGGCCATCATGTGGATCAGGTAGAGCGGGTAGGTGACCGCTCCGGCGTGCGGGAGCCAGCGCCAGCGGATGCCGTCGAGGGCACCGAGCGCGAGGGCCGCCATCAGGGCGAAGCCGAGCAGGATGATCACGTGGGCGGGCCAGGAGGGCGTCTGCTCGGTGGCGGCCCTGCCCAGGCTGGAGACCATGCGGTCGTGCACGTAGTGCTGCGCGAGGAGGAACTGGACGCCGACGAGGGCCCACAGGACGGCGTTCGGCCGGAAACGGCGCATCAGGTAGAAGGCTATTCCGGCGGTGAAGTACGGGGCGGACGACGGTATCGCGAAGAAGGACAGAACGCCGTTGTCGGCGGTCGGGGCCACCACTCCGGCGAGGGTCCAGAGCCCGCAGAAGAGGACGCAGTTGCGGTAGGTCACGCCGCGCATGACGACGACCGCGAACAGGACGTAGAACTTGAGCTCGACGAAGAGGGTCCAGTACGCGTCGTCGATGTGCGGGACCCCGATGCCGCCTTGGAGCATCGACAGGTTCACGACGACGTCGCTGTACTTCTTGATGTCCCTCACCTCGGGCCAGAGGAACAGCACGAGCGAGGTGAAGACCACGGCCGCCCAGTAGGCGGGGAAGAGCCGGGAGACCCGGGATACCGCGAAGTCGCCCAGGCCTCGGCCCCAGGCGCTCATGCATATGACGAACCCGCTGACCAGGAAGAAGATCTCGACGCCGAGCCAGCCGTAGACGGCGAACCGGTGGGCGGTCGGGAAGAGGCCCGCGGGCGGTTCGCCCCAGGCGCTCGCGAGCACCACGTAGTGGTAGAAGAGCACGGCGAACGCGGCCAGGACCCGGACGCCGTCCAGAACGGCCAGGCGCCCGGCACGGCCCGCGCCGCCCGGTGGGCCGCCCGGCTGCGGCTCCGGGCGTGAGGATCCTCCGCCTGCACTGCCCGTGCCCATCCCTCGACCGCCTCCCGTTGACGTACTGCTGTCCGAATACCGCCGTCAGATCTGCGGAACTGTACAGCGCGCCCACAGGCGGCCCACAGCGCCCTACTCCGTGATCTCCGCGGGGACCTCGAACCAGGTCGGCTCGTCGCGCAGGGCCTGGTGGATGCGGTGCAGGGCGAACTGGTCCAGCGGCGGCAGCGCGTCCACCTCGAACCAGGCCACCTCCAGCGACTCGCTGTCGTTGGCCCGGGCCTCGCCGCCGGTCGCCCGGCAGCGGAAGGTGATGTCCTGGAACTGGCAGACGTCGCCGTTGGGATAGGTGATCGGCTCCAGCATCTGGACGAGGACCACCCGCTCGGGGACGCACCGCACCGCCGTCTCCTCGTAGACCTCGCGGACCGCCGTCTCGGCGGGCTGCTCCCCCGGCTCGGCGATGCCTCCGACGACGGACCACCGTCCGGTGTCGGAGCGGCGGCCGAGCAGCACCCGGCCGTGGTCGTCGACGACGATGGCCGTGACGCCGGGCAGGAGGAGCAGCCGGTGCCCGGCGGTGACGCGGATCTCGCGGATGAAATCGGGTGTGGTCATCCCCCGACCCTACGAGGCGCCGGCGTCGGCTCCGTGTCAGGCGGATCGGCGGGCGCGGATCCGGCGGGTCAGGAGCCCGCCGAGGCCGCCGGCGGCGATCAGCAGCAGCACGTACTCGGGCAGCGGGCCCAGACGGGTGGCCGGGGTCTCGGTGGAGCGCAGCGGGATCTCCGTGACCAGGGCGTCCGCGGTGAACATCTTCGTCTGCCGCACGATCCGCCCGTCGGGCCGGATGACGGCGCTGACCCCGCTGGTGACGGGGACGAGGACGGTGCGGCTGTGCTCGACGGCGCGGATCCGGTCCATGGCGAGCTGCTGGTAGGTCATCTGCGTCCGGCCGAAGGTGGCGTTGTTGCTGGGTACGGCGATCACCTGGGCGCCGTCGCGGACGGTGGAGCGGACGGCGTCGTCGAAGGCGGCCTCGAAGCAGGTGACCATGCCCACGCCGCTGCCGGCCATGTCGAAGACGCCGGGGTCCTTGCCGGGGCCGAAGTCGCGGCGCACGCGGTCCACGTCGGAGCTGAAGAGCCGGACGAAGGAGCGCATCGGGATGCGCTCGCCGAAGGGCTGGATCTTGCGCTTGTCGTAGGTGGCGGTGGGGCCGCCCACCGGGTCCCAGAGGATCATCGTGTTGCGCAGCGGGCCGGTCTCCGGGGACACGACGGCGCCGATGGCCACGGGCACGCCGATGGCTTTGACGGCCTTGTCGATGACGGCGTAGGCGTCGGGTTCGGAGTACGGGTCGAGGTCGGAGGAGTTCTCCGGCCAGACGACGAAGTCGGGCTTCGGGGCGCGGCCGGCCTTGACGTCCTCGGCGAGCTGGATGGTGCGTTTGGCGTGGTTGTCCAGGACCTGGCGGCGCTGGGAGTTGAAGTCGAGGCCGAGGCGCGGCACGTTGCCCTGGATGACGGCGGCCACGACGGTGCCGTCTTCGGCGGTGTCGGAGACGAGCGGCCGGGCGGCGAGGCCCGCGCCGATCGGGGCGGCGACGGTGAGGGCGGCCAGGGCGGCGGTGGCGCGGCGGGGGTGGGCGCGGCCGATGCGCAGGGCTTCGTAGAGGCCGAATCCGCAGAGGGCCACGGCGAAGGAGAGCAGCGGGGTGCCGCCGAGCGCGGCGAGCGGGGTGAAGACGCCGTCGGCCTGTCCGAAGGCGAGCTTGCCCCAGGGGAATCCGCCGAAGGGCGCCCGGGCGCGCAGGCCCTCGCCCGCGACCCAGACGGCCGCGGCGAACAGCGGCCAGGCGGGGAGGCGGCTGACGAGGGCGATGCCGAGGCCGGCGAGGCCGATGAAGAGGGCTTCGACGGCGGCCAGCGCCAGCCACGGCACCGGGCCGACCTCCTCGCCGGTCCACACGAGCAGCGGCAGCAGGAAGCCGAGGCCGGCGAGGAACCCGAGGCCGAAGCCGGCCCGGGCGCGGCGGCCGTGGAGGCAGCCGGCGAGCAGGGCGAGGGCGAGGGGGGCCAGCCACCACAGGGGGCGGGGCGGGAAACTGAGGTGGAGCAGCACTCCGGCGAGGGCGGCCGCCAGGGCGCGGACCGCCCCGGCGCCCTTCCGCTTGAGGCCGGCGGCGGGCGGCGACCCGGCTTCGGTGCGGGCTCCGCAGGCGGGCTTCGAGGGCTCGTTCCGGGCCGCGCTGGTGACACTGCTGCTCATCTGGCGGAGTGTACGTCCCCTGGGCCGAAGGGGCGGTAAGGCCCTAGCGGGCGAGGGCCCTGAGGTGGGTGCGGATGACCCGGACGGCGTTCTCGGCGTCGTCCACGGTCACGGTGAAGATCTTCCCGTCGCCGAGCCTCAGTTCCAGTCCCTCGCCGCGGCGGACGATGACCGCGGTGCCCTTTTCGGGGCGCCAGCGGTAGCCCCAGCCGCCCCACTGCTGCGGGGTGATCCGGGGGATGAACTCGGCGGACGTCACCTCGGTGAGCCGGATCTTGCGGCGCGGCAGCCCGATGTGGCCGCAGCGGACTTCCAGGGCCTCGGAGTCCACGGTGACGGCGACGTGTACGAAGGCGAGGGTGCCGTAGAGGATGAGCAGTCCCACGGCGAGGCAGCCGATCACGGACATGAGCAGGGGGACGATACCGGCGGTCCAGGCGTTGTCGACGGCGAGCTCGATGCCGAGCGCGAGACAGGCCGCACCGGCCGCTGCGAGCAGCCACTGCGCGCGGTTGGAGGCCCGGCCCGTCCAGAGCGGGCCCGGCGGGTGAACCGTCATGTGTAGCAGCGTACTCACGTTCCGCATGCGCGCCACTGCCCTCGCCCACTCGGTTCATCGCGGTGGCGTGCGGGGCGGGCAGGGGGGTGGGGCGGCAGGGGCAGTCAGGTGCCTTTGCGCAGCAGGGCGGTGATCCGCAGGCCCGTGTCGCGGGTGAGGGCCGCCTCGGGGGCCAGGGCGCCGAGCTGCTGGGCGAGGGCCCGGATGTGCAGGTCCACGGTGGCCTCGGCGAGGTCGGCGAAGGTGGCGGCGGCGGTACGGCCCCGGCGCCAGCCGGTGAGCGCGGCGACGGCCCCGGCGGGTGCGGCGGGCCACCACACGAGGCCGACCGCGAGGTAGAGGAGGCCCCAGCCGGTGAGGGCGGCGGCCCGGTCGTAGGCGGTCCGGGCGGCGGTGATGTCGGCCCGGGTGGAGTCGTCGGCGAGGATCCACAAGCGGGGCCACGCCGAGCCCAGGTCGAGACCGTAGGCGTGCCAGACCCGGACGTCGACGCCGTGGGTGCGGTCCCCGATCCAGGTGGGCCGGGCGGGCCGGGACAGGGCCATCCGGTTGCGGCGCCCGGTCAGCGTGTCCACCTCCTCGGAGCGCCCTTCGGCCAGGGCGGCGGCCACCTCCTCGTCGGCGTCCGACCACCGGTCCCGGCGCCACCGGATCAGGCGGCCGGCCGCGGCCTCGGGCCAGCGGCCCAGCCAGAACCGGCCGACGAGGGAGCCCAGCGCCTGGACGAGGAGGGCCGCTCCGGTGGCGGCCAGCGCCGCGGTCACGACGGCCACGAGCACGTACGCACCGTCCTTGCGCAGCCGGGTCGCCGCCGCCGAGGCCTGATCGCCCAGCTCGCGCAGGTCGAGGGCTCCGGCGTCGCGGAGCGCGATCCCGCTCAGCACGCACAGTACGAACAGCAGCCCCGGCAGGACCAGGACGGTCAGCCACTTCTCGGCGAGCTTGCTGCCGAGCCCGGAGAGGAAGGAGTCCATGTCTCGGCCGCGTCGTCTCAGCCGCGCCGCATCGGGACGCCGTCGAGGGCGCACACCGGCGGATCGCCCTTGCCCGGCACGTTCAGCCAGGTGCGCGGGCACCGGCCGGCCGGGCAGACGAAGACATCGGGGACGCTGTGCCCCGCCCCCGCGCCGAGTACTTCGGTGTAGACGCGCCGACGGCGGCGGCTGAGGCCGAGCCGCCGGGCCAGGGCCTGGCGCCGTTCCCCCAGGTCCGTTCCGGCCAGGGCCGCGGCCGTCAGGGCCTCGATCTCGGCGAGGTCCGCGGGTTCGGCCGCCTTCGCCCGGAGTTCGTCAAGTTGCTGGCACAGGAGCCGAATTGAGGCTTCAATATCAGCCATGGCATCAGGGTAGTCGCGATCCGCGGGGGCCGCCGATGGATTCCACCGATGCACGAGACCGGGCCCGTACGCTCATCGCGTCCGGCGCCGCGCCCGCCGAGCTGCTGCCCCGGCTGGACCGGGTGCTGGCCGACGCCGACTGGGACGACGAACTCTTCGCCTACGTAGGCGTGTACGCCAGCAACCACGACGAACTCGACCGCGCGGTCGGGTACTTCGAGAACGCCATCGACCTCGATCCCTCGTACCCCCGCTACCACTACGACCTGGGCGTCGCCCACGCCCGCGCGGAACGGTACGCAGCGGCCCGGCCGGCCTTCGAGCAGGCGCTGGTGCTGCTCCCGCACATGACGTACGGGCTGTTCAACCTGGCCTGGTGCTACGTGATGTCGGACGACCTGGTCGCCGCCGCCTTCGCCATGGACCGGGTCCACTCCCTCTACGCCGGCGGGGACATGCCGGAGAACATGCGGTACGTCCTGAGCGAGATCTACGACTGGCTCGTGTCGGACCTGAAGAACCCCTCACCGCCGACCCTGCTCAACCGCGGCCTCGGCCACTGGGGGCACGACGACTTCGCCGGGGCCGACCGCCACCTCACCCGCCTCGCCCGGCTGCTCCCGGCCGGTACGGCGGGCTGGGCCGTGGCGGAGGAGTCCGCGGTCACCGCCCGCTACCACCTCGACCTGCACGCCGAGTTCGTCAGCGGCAGGCACCGCCGCCGGGCGGCGGTGCCGTGCGTCAGCGCGCTCGTCCCCGACGTCGTCATGCCCAATCTGGCCGTGGCGAGCGTCGACACCGACGTCGTAGCCGCCGCCAACCGGCTGGTGGCGGGCCTCGACCCCGACCACGACCCGGATCAGCCGATCCTGGTGGAATTCGGCCCCGAGCTGCGCGGCGGGCGCGGATCCCGGGCCCGCACGGTACTGGTCGGCTCCTACCGCGTCGTCACGATCGGCAACATCATCCGGATCACCGGCGATGACGGCTCCACGACCGAACATCACGACTGGACGGGCACGTACACGGCCCTGTGCACGGTGTGAGGGGACGATGAACGCCTTCGAGGAAGCCCTGCGCGCGGGAAACGTCGAGCGGGCCCTGGAGATCGCCGGGGCGTGGGTGGACGAAGCGCGCGAGGACGAGGCGGCCGGGTCACTGGCCGAGGCGCTCAGCCTGCTGGCCCGCGCCCTGGTGCAGGCCAACCAACTGGACGAGGCGGTCGGGGCCGTGCAGGCGGGCCTGGCCGTCGATCGGGAGACCGACGCGAACTGCGAAGCCGACCTGCGGATCGTCCTGGCCGACGCCTACTCCCGGATGGGCGAGCTGGAACGCGCCGAGGAACAGTGCACGCTGACCACCCTCTACCTGCGGCGGATCGCCCCCACCACCCCCGTCCACCCGGTCGTCTACGCCAACACCATGCGGCACCTGGTCGTGGCGGCCCGGGTGAGCGAGCTGCGCGGCCGGCCGCTGGCCGCCGTCCGGCTCCTGGACAGCGCACTGGGCCTGATCGCCGCGTCCAACGATGCCGAGTACATCGGTTCTGCCGAGGCGGCCGCCGCACACGAACTGCTCGGCCGCGACCACCTGCACCTGGTCCGGCTGCACCGCGGCCGACTGGCCCGCACACTCCACGATCCCGACACCGCGCGGGAGATGCTGGGTGCCGCGCTGTCCGCGGCCGAGGAAGCCGGCGACACCGAATCCGCGATGTACGCGCATCTGGAGCTGGCGGAGGCGGCACGGGACGAGGACCGGCCCGAGGAGGCGATGAGGGAGCTCTGGCGAGCCGTCTACCTGCACGAATCCCAGAGTTCCAGGATCCGCGACGACGAGCTGCGCGTGGCGGTCCGGATGGCCAGGGAGGAGCTGTTCGTCCACGGGGTCGACCTGGCGATCGCCTGCGGGGACTTCCGGACGGCCTGGCTGCTCGCCGAACACTCGCGGGCCAGGCAGTTCCGGGCCCGGATGTTCGGCGACCTGCCCCCTCCCCTCCCCGACGAGGAGGAAGAAGGGGTCCTGCTCGGAGATTCCGAGCTCCTGCACGCCGGTCCGCGCACGGCCACGCTCCAGTTCTTCGTCGGCGAGGGCTCCGTGTACGGGTTCCTGATCGGCGAGGACGACACCTGGATCCAAGTGACCGACGTCGCCGCCGACGTACTGAACCGCCGCGTCGCCCGGCTTCGCCGGCTGATCGAGGAACCCGACGCCGGGGAGGGGGAACTGGCCGCGCAGGCCGACCAGTTGTACCGGTGGCTGATCGCGGCGCACAGCGAGGTCATCGACACCCTGGACCGGCTGGTCGTCATCCCGCACGGCATCCTGACCTACCTGCCGTTCGCGATGCTCGGTGGCGACCGCCCGCTGCTGGAGCGGGTGGAGGTGGTGCAGGTGCCCAGCGCGTCCATCCTCAACCGGATCCTGGAGCGCGAGCCGGCCACCGTCCGGACGGTCACCGTACTGGCCGACCCCCACCCCCACGACGACGAGCTCGGCCTGCCGGACGCCGCCGAGGAGGCCGCGCGCATCGCCGAAATCTTCCCCGGGACGGTCAGCGCGCTCGGCTCCGAGGCGACGCCCGACCGCCTGCGTGCGGCGCTGACCGGGTACGACGTCCTGCATCTGGCCTGTCACGCCACCTTCGACGCCCACGAGCCGAGGTCCTCCGCCCTCGTCCTCGCCGACCCCGAGGACCCGCGCCGGCCCGTGCACCTCACCCTGGAGGAGCTCATCCACACCAGGACCGACGCCCGGCTCGCGGTCCTCAGCGGCTGCCGGACCGGCCTCGCCGACCTGGCCCCCGGCGGCGAGCTCGACGGCATGGTCCGCGCGTTCCTGACCGCCGGCGCGCACACCGTCATCGCGTCCCAATGGCGGGTCGACGACGAGGCCACCACCGCGCTCATGGCCCGCATGTACCGGGAGCTCGCGGGCGGAGCCCCGGTGGGCAGCGCCCTGCGCACCGCCCAGCGGGCCATCCGCGCCACGCCCGGCCTCGATCACCCGTATTTCTGGTCGGGTTTCGTCCAGACGGGCGACTGGCGGCTGACCTCCGAACCGAACTGACCCGTCCCGCCGTCCCCCTGCCCGCGCCCCCCATCCCTGCTGCTCAGCCGGGCAGCAGGCCCACCAGGGCGTCGCGCAGGGCGGGGCGGCGGAGGGTCACGAAGCGGTGCAGGTTCCGGGAGCCGAAGGCGACGCGCTGGGCGCTGCGGCGGCGCTCGGCGTCGTACGCGCGCAGGGCGGCGGGCAGCCCGGCCGGTCCGCGGGCCGCGACGGCGCGGGTCAGCGCCTCGGCGTCGAGCAGGGCGGTGCAGGCTCCCTGGCCGAGGTTGGGGGTCATGGCGTGGGCGGCGTCGCCGACGAGGGCGACCCGGTCGTCGGCGACGAAGGCGGGCAGCGCGGGGTGGAGATGGCGCATCTCGTACCGGATCCAGGTCGCGGGGTCGGTCTCGGCCAGGACCCGGGGGACGGGGTCGTGCCACCCCGCGAAGGTGTCGCGCACGTCCTGGGCCGTGGTGGCCTCGGGGACGGCGGCGTACCAGTTGGTGCGCCCGGGCTCGACGGGGGTCATCCCGAAGAAACGGCCCTCGCCCCAGGTCTCGCCGTACACCCCGGTCTCGAAACCGGCGATGCCGATCCAGGCGACCGTGCCGATGGGGCGCGGGCCGCTGTGGTGGCCGAAGTACGCGGTGCGGACCGTGCTGTTGATGCCGTCGGCGCCGACGAGGAGGTCGGCCCCGATCCCGGCCGGATCGGTGAGGCGTTGCCCGTAGCCGATCTCCACGCCGCCGAGCCGGTCCAGTTCGGCGAGCAGCGCGTCGATCAAGTAGGGCCGGGATATGAGCAGTTCGGGCCGGCCCGCCTTGCGCTCGATCCGTTCGAGCGGGAGGGCGGCCAGCACCTTGCCGTCGGGTCGCCGGATCCGGGCGTCGCGGTACGGGACCGCCCGCGCGCGCAGCGCGTCGCCGAGGCCCAGCCGGTCGAGCGCGGCCTGGGCGGTGGGGTGGATCCCGAAGGCGGTTCCGTAGCGTTCGAGTGCGGTGCGGCGCTCCAGGACCCGCACCGTCCAGCCGGCGCGGCGCAGCCCGATGGCGGTCGCGAGCCCCCCGACTCCCGCACCGACCACGACGGCGTCTCCTGCGCCCACCACGTCCGTGCGCTCTCGCGCATCCGTCCGGCTCCGCATGGCGAACCCCCTTGTTCTCGCCCCCAGCCCGAGAGCGACCCGTGACCACCACCACACCCGTGGTACTACACCTGTGGTACCACGGGTGTGGTTAAGCTGGCAACGTGAATCAGGACCGGAGGGACCGGCTGCGGGACGCGGCCATCGCCGTGCTGGCGGAGGCGGGCGGGCGCGGGCTGACGCACCGCGCCGTCGACGCGGCGGCCGATGTGCCGACGGGCACGGCCAAGAACTACTTCCCCACCCGCGACGCGCTGCTGCGGGCGGTGGCCGAGCGCTGCCTGGAGCAGTACCGGGCGCTGGCCGAGGACCTGGCGGGGGCCGGCCCCGGGCCCGCCGACGCACGGGGCGCGGCGGCGCTGCTCGCGGGGCTGCTGCGGAACGTGGCCGGGCCGGGACGGCCGCGCGTCCTCGCCTATCTGGAACTCCAGACCGAGGCGACGCGGCGGCCGTGGCTGGCTTCGCTCCTGGACCCCATCGCGGCATCGGACTTCGCGGCGCACGGGCACCTGCTGCGCGCGGCAGGCCTGCCGGCGGGCCCGGCGCAGGCCCGCGCCCTCACCCTCGCCCTGCACGGCGCGATCCCCCACCTCCTGGCCGGCGCCCCGGCCACCCTGGCCGCCGCCGGCCTCAATGACCTCGACCGCTTCACCCGCGACCTGCTGGCCTCCGTACACCCCCGGGAGGCGCCGTGACCACCCGTCTCGACCGGGCCGTGGGAACCGTTCTCGGCTCGGCGGCGGGTGACGCACTGGGCGCGCCCTACGAGTTCGGCCCGGCGGGCCGGTTGACCGCGCGCGGCGAGGAGATGCGGGGAGGCGGCGGCTGGGATCCGGGCGAGGCGACGGACGACACGCAGATGGCCGTCCTGGTCGGAGAGTCCCTGTTGGAGCGGGGCGGTCTCGAACTCCCGGACGTCTTCGGCCGGTTCCAGCGGTGGGCGGGCGGGCAGCCCAAGGACATCGGACTCCAGACCGAGGACGTACTGACGAACGGCGAGCCGTGGGACCTGGCCGCCGCCCTGCACTTCCAGGTCAACGTCCGGGCGGCGGGCAATGGTTCGCTGATGCGGGCGGCCACCTCGGCCGTCTACTTCGCGTCCGCGGGCCGGGAGGGAACCATGGACGCGGCCCGGCGGATCGCGGCGCTGACGCACGGGGACCGGGCGGCCTGGGAGGGCACGGCCGTCCTGCACGAGCTGGTGAGGGTGGCCCTCGACGGGGGCGATCCGCTGACCGCCCTCCCCGCGACGCTCGCCGCGGTCCACCCGGATCACCGTGAGCGGTACGGCCGCGTACTGGCCCCGGACTGGCATCCCGATCTGGCCACCGAGTTCAACGGGGCGGTGTGGCCCTGCCTGGGCTCGGCGGTCTGGGCGCTGCGGACGACCGGCGGGTTCGCGGAGGCGGTTCGGGCCGCCGTGGACCTGGGCGGGGACACCGACACCGTCGGCGCGGTGACCGGCGCCCTGGCGGGGGCTCGGTACGGGGCCCTGGCGATCCCCGGCCACTGGACGGCGGGGCTGCACGTCCCGTTGCCGGGGTTCGGGGACCGTGTCCTGGACGCGGAGGACCTGCGGGACCTGGCTCAGCGGCTCGTGGCGGCCGGCACCCGCTGATCCTCCGGGGCGAGTTCGAGGCGGCGGCCGCGGAAGGCCGCGCGCAGCCGCCGGTCGTGGGTGACCAGCACCAGGGTGCCGGCGAAGTGCGCCAGGGCCGCCTCCAGCTCCTCCACCACGGCCGGGGCCAGATGGTTCGTCGGCTCGTCCAGCAACAGCAGGTCGAGCGGCCGCCCGACCAGCCCGGCCAGCTCCAGCTTGCGACGCCCGCCGGCCGAGAGGGCGCGGACCGGCCGGGTCAGCTCCTCCGGAGCCAGCAGGCCATGTTGGGCGGCCCGTTCGGCGCGCTCCTGCCCGAACACCTCCACCACCGAACGCGGTTCGCGATACCACGGGTCGTCCTGCCGGAGCAGGCCCACACGCGGGGGTGTGCGTACGAGGCCTCGCTCGGGCTTCAGTTCACCGGCCAGCAGCCGCAACAGGGTTGACTTCCCGACCCCGTTGGGCCCGGTCACCAGGATCCGCTCCCCTGGCGCGAGCCGCAGCGACACGGGCGCGAGCCGTCCCGGCAGGGCCGCGTCGGCCACCCGTACCTCCGCGGCCTCACCAGCGGCGGTGGCGTCGCCCGTCGTGAAACGGCCGGTGAAGACGAGCGGCCGCGGGGGCGGCGGAACCGGGTTCTCGGTCAGCCGCCGGAGCCGTTCGCGGGCGGTGCGGATCCGGCTCGCCGCGCCGTGGGTGCGGGAGCGGGCCCGGAAGGCGCCGGCTCCACTGAACCCGCGGGGCAGCTTCCGCGGGATCCCGTCGAACCGCCCGATGTTGGTGTCGGCGAGCCGCTCGGCACTGCGGACCTCCTCGCGCCACTCCTCGTACTCCCGCTCCCAGCGGGCCCGTTCGGCGGCGCGGGCGGTCCGGAAGCCGGCGTAGCCGTTGCCGTAGCGGCGTACCGTACGGCGCGATGCGTCCACTTCCAGGACCGTGGTCGTGACGCGGTCGAGGAAGAGCCGGTCGTGGGTGACGGCGACGACGGTGCCGCGGTGGGCGCGCAGGCGTTCCTCGAGCCAGGCGACGGCTTCGTCGTCGAGGTCGTTGGTGGGTTCGTCGAGCAGCAGCAGTTCCGGCTCGGAGGCGAGGGCGGCCGCGAGCGCGAGCCGGGAGCGCTGTCCACCGGACAGGGTCGCGAGCCCGCGGTCCGGGTCGAGGGCGGTGCGTTCGCCGAGCCTGCGCAGGATGGCCGCGACCCGCCGGTCGGCATCGCGGCCGCCGCGCGCCTCGTACGCGTTGAGGAGGTCCCCGTACGCGGCGAGCTCCTCGGGACCGGCCCGGTGCAGCATGGCTTCGGCGCGGCGGATCCGGCGCTCCAGGGTGCGCAGGTCGGCGAGGGCCAGGTCGATCGCGTCGCCGACCCGGGCGGTGGGCGGGAGGTCGAGGGTCTGCGCGAGATATCCGGTTCCGCCGGGCGCGGTGACGGCGACCTCGCCGCGGTCGGGCCGCTCGCGCCCGGCGAGGAGCCGGAGCAGGGTGGACTTGCCGGAGCCGTTGTCGCCGACGACACCGACCCGCTCGCCGGGCCGGACCGTGCAGCTGACGCGGTCCAGGACGACGTGGGTGTCGTAGCTCTTGGCGATGTCGGACAGGACGATCTGGGTGGAGGCGAGTGGAGCGCGCAAGGGCGATTCCTTCGGGATCGAGACGAACCGTATCGTCTCGTAATGCGCCCACAATAAACAACCACCTCGGCAGGATGCAAGACGTTCCGTCTCGTTGGCGGGATCCGTGCTGGTCGGCCGGTCGCGCCGGAGATCAGCCGACGGGCGCGCCCTGGCCCGCGAGCAGCCGGCCTTCGGCGTACGCGAAGGCGGCGGCGGGGAGGGCTCCCGGGCGGCCGCTGCGCAGGATGGTCAGGCGGCCGGTGGGGGGCAGCGCGGGCTCGGGCAGGGCGCCGAGACGGCGCAGCGCCTGGATGGCGACGGCGTCGGCGGAGCCGTGGTAGACGGGCTCGGCTCCCTGGCTCCGCGCGGCAAGGGCGGCCCGGATGGAGCCCTCGACCAGCTCGTAGTGCGTGCAGCCGAGCACCACGTCGGTGACGTCGGCCGGGGTCAGGGCGGCGGCCACGGCGACGGCGGCGGCCACGGCGGCGTCATCGGCCGCCTCCACCGCGTCCGCCAGGCCGGGGCAGGGCACCTCGGTGACGCGGGCCCCGGCGGCGAACTCGTCGATCAGGCCGCGCTGGTAGGGGCTGCCGGTGGTGGCGGGCGTGGCCCAGATCGCCACGCGGCCACCGGCGGCCGCGGCGGGCTTGATCGCCGGCACGGTCCCGATGACCGGGATCTCGGGCTCCAGCTCGGCACGGAGGGCCGGCAGGGCGTGCACGGTGGCGGTGTTGCAGGCCACGATCAGCGCGTCGGGCCGGTGCGCGGCGGCGGCCCGGGCGACCCCGAGCGCCCGCTCGGTGAGGTCGGCGGGAGTCCGCGGCCCCCAGGGCATGCCGTCGGGGTCGGAGGAGATGACGAGATCGGCGTCGGGCCGCAGCCGCCGCATCGCGGCGGCCGCCGCAAGCAGGCCGATTCCGGAGTCCATGAGCGCGATCTTCACCCGGCCACCTTAGTCGACACCCCCGCCCGCCCCCACAGGCTCCACCCGTCCCCCACCGGAATCCCCCACCCGCCACGGGGACCCCGCCACGAGGGAGACCGCCCGGCGGGGTCGCGTTTCCCGGGGCCGGGGGTGTGGGTCGGTGCCGCTCCGGAGTGTCTCCTCGTCCTCGCGCACGAAGGCCCGGCTGCGAATCGCCGATCGTGGTTGCGCGCTCGTCCTGCGGGGACCCTCCTGCGCGTCCCCGCCCCACGGCCGGCTTCGACGTGTGTGCACAGCCCCCGGCGGCGTTCCCGGGAGGGGAGCGGGGCCGCGTAGGGGGGTCCCCGCAGGACGAGCGCGCAACCACGGCTGCACGCCGTGACGAGCCTTGGTGCGCGAGGACGAGGAGACACCCCGGAGGGGCGCCGCGGACCGGCCCTCACACCAAGGACCGGCGCACCGGGTGTCCCCGATCGGCGATCCGACCCCCGGGAACGGGCACGCCCTCCCAGCCCCGCCGGCGTTTGAGGCGCGGAGGTCCGGGCCCGGCCCCGCACTCCCGGGTCCGCACAGCCGCGCGCACCGGGCAGGGCGTCCGCCGGGCGACGAGGCCCGGCCGGCCGGGATGCGCGACATGCCCCGCAGGGCCCGGCACACTGCCGCCATGGGCCTCCTCACCGCCGCCGCCGCGGCCTACGCCTCCCTCGCCGCCTGGCTCTGGCTCACGCTCGCCCAGGGCATGTTCTGGCGCACCGACGTCCGCCTCCCCCCGCGCACCGCCCCCACCCGCTGGCCGTCCGTCGCGATCGTCGTCCCGGCCCGCGACGAGGCCGAGGTGCTGCCCCGCAGCCTGCCCTCCCTCCTCGCCCAGGACTATCCCGGCGAAGCCGAGGTCATCCTGGTCGACGACGGCAGTACGGACGGCACCGGCGCCCTCGCCCTGCGCCTCGCCCACGAGCAGCCCGGGCTCCCGCTCACCGTCTCCTCCCCCGGCGACCCCGCCCCCGGCTGGACCGGCAAGCTCTGGGCCCTGCGCCACGGCATCGCGCTCGCCCGCACCGCGCACGCCACCGAGCCCGACTACCTCCTGCTCACCGACGCCGACATCGCGCACGAACCCGACAGCCTGCGCGAACTGGTCGCCGCCGCCACCTCCGCCGACCTCGACCTCGTCTCCCAGATGGCCCGCCTGCGCGTGGTCAGCCTCTCGGAGCGGCTCGTCGTTCCCGCCTTCGTGTACTTCTTCGCCCAGCTCTACCCGTTCCGCCGGGTCAACCGCCCCGCCTCCCGCACCGCGGCCGCCGCCGGCGGCTGCGTCCTGCTGCGCACCGAGACCGCCGTGCGGGCGGGGGTCCCCGACTCCATCCGCCAGGCCGTCATCGACGACGTCTCCCTGGCCCGCGCGGTCCAGCGCTCAGGCGGCCGGATCTGGCTCGGGCTGGCGGAGCGGGTGGACAGCGTGCGCCCGTACCCCTCGCTCGGCGACCTGTGGCGGATGATCTCGCGCAGCGCCTACGCCCAACTGCGCCACCAGCCCCTCCTGCTCGCCGGGACGGTCGCGGGCCTGGTGCTCGTCTACCTCGTGCCCCCGGCCGCCCTCCTGGCGGGGCTCGCGACCGGGCGCCCCGCCCTCGCGTGGGCCGGCGGCCTGGCCTGGCTGCTGATGGCCGCCACCTACCTCCCGATGCTGCGCTACTACCGACAGCCCGCAGCGCTCGCCGTGCTGCTTCCGCTCACGGCCCTGCTGTACCTCCTGATGACCGTCGACTCGGCCGTCCAGCACTACCGGGGCCGCGGCGCGGCGTGGAAGGGCCGTACCTATGCCCGTCCCAGCGACGCCTGAAACGGCGAACTGCCGCTCGAAGCAGCGTCATCCGAGGTCACCGACGTGTGACGCTGCGTCAGCACTAAATCGGTGCACGACACAACCGGTGAGTACGAGTAGGAACAAGGTGGGGTGGAAGTGGCGAATCGTGCACGTGAACGCCAAGTGAAAGCTGTGGCCCTGACCTGCGAAGATGCAGGTCAGGAGGGGGTTCGGGGCACCTCGCTATGGACCCGGTGAAGTCGTGGGCTTAACTTAGGTCCCATGACCTCCCCCCGCTCCACTTATGGCGGCGGTTACTACTCCGCGCCCTCCTTCCCGGACACCCCCATCTACGACTCCCTCGTCGCCGAACGCGGCACCCCGCAGATCGCCCCGATCCGCGTCCCGGCCGCCTACGACTCCCCGAGCGCCGGTTATTCGAGCGGTGGGTACCTGCCGGCCCTCGCCTCGGCGCTCCCCGCGCTGCCCGCGGCGGTTCCGCAGCAGCAGAACGCCCCGGCGTACGGATACCCGTACCAGCAGCAGGCCGCTCCGCAGCCGATGCCGCTGCAGCACGCACCCGCCCCCTACATCCCGCAGCAGCAGCCGATGGCGGCCCGCGTGGGATACGTACCGCAGCCCCAGCCGCAGCAGCCCCGCCCGGTCGCCGCGGCCACCGGGTACGAGGCCATGCGGCCGGCCGCGCCGCGCCCGATGTCGGCTCCCGCGCCGGTACCGGCCGCCTCGTACGAGGACCCGTACGGCCGCCCCTACCAAGGACGCGGCTACTGATCCGAACGCGGATATCCGCTGGGGCGGAGGAGGGGGCGGCTGACAGGATGCCCCCATGTCGAATTTGTATGTCCAGGAGCTCCACGTCCATCCCGTCAAATCGCTGTCGGGGACCGCGCCGGAAGAGGCGGCCGTGGAGCCCTGGGGTTTGTCCGGGGACCGGCGGTGGGCACTGGTGGACTCCGGCGGCACGGTCATCACCCAACGCCAGCAGCCGCGGCTGGCCTTGGCGGCGGCCCGTCCGCTGAGCGACGGCCGGATCGCGCTGTCGGCTCCGGGTATGGCGGAGCTGGTCGTGGAGGTGCCCGAGCCGGGTCCGCTGGAGCCGATCGTCCTGTTCGGGAAGAAGGTCGAGACCGTGGCCGCGGCGCGCGCCGCGGCCGACTGGTTCGGCGCGTACCTGGGCGTGCCGGCCCGGCTGGTGCACCTGGACGATCCGGCCGTACGCCGGCCCGTGGATCCGGCTTACGCGCTGCCGGGTGAGACGGTGAGCCTGGCCGACGGGTATCCGCTGCTGATCACCACCCTCGCCTCGCTGGACGCGCTCAACTCGCTGATCGCGCAGGGGGACCATCCGCACGAGGGTCCGCTGCCGATGAACCGCTTCCGCCCCAATGTGGTGGTCTCCGGCGCCGAGCCCTGGGCGGAGGACGGCTGGCGGCGCGTCGCGATCGGCGACGCCGTCTTCCGCGGGGTCCGGGAATGCGGGCGGTGCATCGTCACCACCACCGACCAGCGGACGGCGGAGCGGGGCAAGGAGCCGCTGCTGAGCCTGGCCAGGCACCGGCGGATCGGCAAGTCGCTGGCCTTCGGGCGGCTGCTGGTGCCGGTGCGGCTGGGCACGGTGCGCGTCGGCGACGAGGTCCGCGTCCTGGAATGAGCGCGATGCGCGGTGTGACCGCGATCGGCCGACCGGAATGACACCTTCGAGGGGCTCCGCGCCCAGGCTGGAACCAACCGCCCCGACCAGGCCGTTGGATCAGTCAGGACACGTGACCGCCCTGCCGGGAAACCGGAGCCGGCTCGGGTGACACATGTCTCGTGCGTCCCGGAATGCGCGTCCTCGGGGCATGCGGAAGGCTTGGGCGCGCAGGCAGACGGAGGCAGAGGGGGTGCCGGACCGTGCGGACAGCAATGGGTGTGTGGCGTTGGCGGCGCAATCCGCTGCGCCGGCCGACCGATCTTTTCGAGGCGTGGGTGGCGTTCGCCGCGCTGGTATGTCTCCTGCTGGTCGCTCCGGCCATCGGCTGGGTGGCGGGCCTGCGGGTGGACGGGCAGCTCCAGCGGGCCGCGGTGGAGCAGCGGCAGGAGCGGCATCTCGTGCCGGCGGTGGTGGTCCGCGAGGCCACCGAGTCGGCCGCGAGGGCGTCCGCCGATCCCTCGGCGCAGCAGAGCGCCCCGTACCGGACCCGGATCGTGGCCGAGTGGACCGCGCCCGACGGCAGCAGCCACCAGGGCACGGTGCCGGCCGCGGAGGAACCGCCGCGCCCCGGCGACCGGTTCCGGATATGGACCGACGCGCACGGCCGGCTGGTGGGGCAGCCGCTCGACCCGTCCGCCGCCGCGTTCCACGCGGGGGTGGCGGGCCTGGCCTCGGCCATCGGCGCGGCCGCACTGGTGGAAACGGTCCGCCGGCTGGTCGTACGGAGGCTCATGCATCGGCGGTACATACGGCTGGACCGCGCGTGGGCGGCGGCCGGGCCGGACTGGGGCCGGGCAGGCGCGGGCAGTTGACCTGGCAGCTCGTCGGCGTCCCGCGCGCTACGGTGGGGCATCGGCAGCGCGAGTACGAGGGTGGGGGCACGACAGCACCATGGCTCAGGGCACGGTCCAGGTGACGCACGGCGGGGCCTCGCGGTGGCGCCGCCGCTCCGGTGAGTATCCGACGCTGACCGCCGCACTGGCCGTCGCGGGCGACGGGGACGTGCTGTCCATCTCTCCCGGCACCTACCGGGAGAACCTGGTGCTGCACCACGCCGTCACCCTGCGCGGGCCCGAGGGCGGGCTGGGGTCGGTGCGGATCGCCCCGCTCGACGGGGTGGCGCTGACGGTGCGTGCCTCCGCCGTGGTCCAGGACCTGCACCTGGAGGGCCAGGACCGGGCGGCTCCCGCGCTGCTCGTCGAGGACGGCTCCCCCGAGCTCACCGATCTGCGGGTGAGCACCCGGTCGGCGGCCGGCATCGAGGTGCGCGGCAGCGGGGCCCGGCCGCTGGTGCGCCGCTGCACGGTGGAGAACCCGACGGGTGTCGGGATCGCCGTGCTGGACGGCGGCGGCGGGGTGTTCGAGGAGTGCGAGGTCGTGGCCGCCGGGCAGACCGGGATCTCGGTGCGCGGCGGCGGCCGTCCCCGGCTGGAGCGCTGCCGGATCCACCACTCCGCGGGCGCGGGCATCGGGGTCACCGGCGAGGGCTCGGGCCTGGAGGCGCTGGGCTGCGAGGTGTACGAGATCAAGGGCACCGGGGTGCAGGTCGCCGCGCGCGCCACGGCCCGGCTCACGGACTGCGCGGTGCACCGCACCACGGCCGACGGGGTCACCCTGGACACCGACGCGGTGCTCACCCTGGTCGGCTGCGACATCCACGACATCCCGGAGAACGCGGTCGACCTGCGGTCCCGTTCGGTGCTCACGCTCAGCCGCACCACGGTGCGCCGCTTCGGCCGCAACGGCCTGTCGGTGTGGGACCCGGGGACGAGGGTCGACGCCGAGTCCTGCGAGATCCACGACAGCACGGGCGACTATCCGGCGGTGTGGATCAGCGACGGGGCCGCGGCCTCGCTGGCGAACTGCCGGGTGCACGACGTGCCGGACGCACTGTTCGTCCTGGACCGCGGTTCGCGCGTCGACGTGGTCGACAGCGACCTCTCCCAGGTCCGGAACACGGCGGTCTCGGTGAGCGACGGGGCCACCGCGCAGCTCGACGACTGCCGGATCCGGGAGGCGGCGACCGGGGCCTGGTTCCGCGACCACGGCAGCGGCGGCACCCTCGCCAACTGCACCATCGACGCCGTGCAGACCGGTGTGATCGTCACCAAGGGCGCCGACCCGACCCTGGAGCGGTGCACGGTCACCTCCCCCGCCGAGGCCGGCTTCTACGTGTCGGCGGGCGGCCGCGGCACCTTCACGGCCTGCCGGGTCACGGGCAGTTCCGGCTTCGGCTTCCACGTCATCGACGGCTGCCGCACCGCCCTGTCCCGCTGTCACACCGAGCGCTGTGCGCGCGGGGGGTACGAGTTCGCCGAGGACGGGCCGGTCGCCGAGGACTGCACCGGCGACGCATCCGGCTCGCGGGCCGCGGCCCAGGCGACCCCGGGCGGCGAGTTCGCCGGGGCTCGGGCGGGGATCCGTACGGTCACCGCCGCCCAGGGCCCCGCGGCGCAACAGGCCTCCCCGGTGCCGGCGGCCCGGCCCGCGGACCTGCCCGAGGCAGCCGGCGCGGCCGCCGACGCACGCGGGTCGGGCGAGGTGCTGGGCCAGCTCGACGCGCTGGTCGGCCTGGACAGCGTCAAGCGCGAGGTGCGCGCGCTCACCGACATGATCGAGGTGGGCCGGCGGCGGCAGCAGGCGGGCCTCAAGGCGGCCTCGGTGCGCCGGCACCTGGTCTTCACCGGCTCCCCCGGCACCGGCAAGACCACGGTCGCCCGGCTGTACGGGGAGATCCTCGCCTCCCTCGGCGTGCTGGAGCGCGGGCACCTGGTCGAGGTGTCCCGTGTGGACCTGGTCGGCGAGCACATCGGGTCCACGGCGATCCGCACGCAGGAGGCCTTCGAGCGGGCGCGCGGCGGGGTGCTGTTCATCGACGAGGCGTACGCGCTGGCTCCGGAGGACTCGGGCCGGGACTTCGGGCGCGAGGCCATCGACACCCTGGTGAAGCTGATGGAGGACCACCGGGACGCGGTGGTGGTGATCGTCGCCGGGTACACCGCGGAGATGGACCGCTTCCTGACCGTCAACCCGGGCGTGGCCTCCCGGTTCTCCCGGACCATCACCTTCCGCGACTACGGTCCCGAAGAGCTGCTGCGGATCGTGGAACAGCAGGCGGAGGAGCACGAGTACCGGCTCGGCGAGGGGACGTCCGAGGCCCTGCTGGCGTACTTCACGGAGCTGCCCAAGGGGCCCGCCTTCGGCAACGGCCGCACCGCGCGCCAGACCTTCGAGTCGATGGTCGAGCGGCACGCGGGGCGGGTGGCGCAGTTGTCGGAGCCGAGTACGGACGAGCTCACCCTGCTGTTCCCGGCGGATCTGCCGGCGCTGCCGGCTCCTTGCTGAGCCGCTGCGGCGGCACGCGCGACGGATCGGCGGCGCCCAACCGGGTGAGCAGGGCGTCGCGTTCGGCGGCGAAGGCCGGATCGGCCTGGTAGTCGGAGTGGCCGAGGATCGGCGCGGGCAGCGGGTGGCGGGCGCTGCGCCCGTAGGCGATCGGGTCGGCGAGCGGACCGCGGTCCACGCCCTCGGCGGTGCCGGGCAGGACCGGGCCGCCGATGGGGTCGGTGGCCCGCCACAGGTTGCGCCAGCAGTCGACCTCCCCGTGCAGGGCGGTGAGCGGGCCGGGGCCGAAGTAAGCGGGGAACCAGCGCCCGTAGAGGCGCCCGAGCGGCGAGCCGTAGGTGAGCAGGGCGACCCGGCGGCGGGCGGGCGGCGGCAGCTGCCAGACGGCCGCGGCGGCGAGCACGCTGCCCTGGGAGTGGCCGGAGATCACCAGGCGGCCGCCGGTACGGGCGGTCCAGCCGGTCATCCGCCAGGTCAGGTCGGGGACGGCGCGCTCGGCGTAGCAGGGCGGCGCGAAGGGGTGGGCGGCGCGCGGCCAGAAGGTGCCGACGTCCCACAGGATGCCGATGGTGCGGCGGGCGGCGGGATCCCGGTAGGCGCGGCGGCCCCAG
Source organism: Streptomyces sp. NPDC059989 (assembly GCF_042736975.1). Classification (NCBI taxonomy): domain Bacteria; kingdom Bacillati; phylum Actinomycetota; class Actinomycetes; order Kitasatosporales; family Streptomycetaceae; genus Streptomyces; species Streptomyces sp. NPDC059989. The sequence goes on along the minus strand of NZ_JBHWUO010000025.1, from coordinate 4,700 downwards.
GTGACGAAGAGGACGAAGCCGAAGCCGATGAGCCAGGACCCGGTGTCCTGGGCGGCGCGGGCGGCGGCCTCCAGCGGCGGGCGGCTCCCGCGGGCCGCCTCGCCCGGAACCTGCCCGCTGAGCCAGGCTCCGGCGAGCGCGCCCGCGCCGAGCAGCAGGGTGATCCCGGAGACGGCCGCCACGAACCACGGCGCGGAGTCGGTGAGCGCGGCGGCGGCCCGCGCCCCGGCGATCCGGCGGCTGCGCGCCCGGTCGGGGGCCTCCCCCGGGTACTCGGCGGCGATCCCGGCGGCCAGCCGGCGCCTGGCCCGGGCTCCGCGCACGGCGAACCAGGCGGCGAGCACGGCCAGTACGAGCAGCAGCGGGGGCAGTACGGCGGCCTGCCAGGACAGCAGCACGGGCGGCCCGGGCAGCGGTGTGCCGGCCATCCCCGGGGTGCCTCCCCCGTCCAGCCAGTCGGCGACGCGCTGGGCCACCCCGCCCGACATCACCCCGCCGAGCGCGCAGCCGAGCATGGCGACGGCGGGCCCGCCGAGGCCGCGCAGGGCGGCGGCGGGATCGGGCGCCCGGCGGTGCAGGTACCGGGCGACGGCCGCGAGGGCGAGCACGCACACCCCCTGGCCCAGCATGAGCACACCGAAGGCGAAGTCGCCGGGGAGCCGCCCGGCGGAGGTCCAGCCGGGGCGCGACCAGCAGGCGTGGACGAGGACGGCGGCCAGCAGGGCGAGGGCCGCGCCGGGCAGCAGGGTGACGGCGGCGCGGTCCAGCCGGTGGTCGGCCCGGGCCTCGGTGCGGCCGCGCCGGCAGACGACCCAGGCCACGGTCAGCGCCCCGGCGCCGAGCAGGACCTGCACGACCCAGCCGAGCGCTTCGAGTGCGGGGGCTCCGGCCCGGCGGTCGTAGCGGAGGGTGGGGGCGGCCACCGCCGCGGCCACCGTGAGCAGCCCGGCGGCGGTGTGGGCGGCGCGCAGCCGGGCCACGAGCCTGCGCCCGTACCAGAATCCGGGGCGGCCGAGCGCGGGCGCGGTGTCCGAGGCGGTGTCCGGGTCGGGGGCGCCCGCGGGCGGCGGCTGGGATTCGTAGGCGCTCCAGGTGCGGTTGGACAGGAACCAGAGCAGCCCCGTCAACGCGGCCGGGACCAAGGCTCCGAGGGCGAGCCGGCGCCCCGGCTGGGCCCACCAGCCGCCGTCCGCGAGGAATCCCATCCAGGAGCGGTCGGCGGTGCAGGTGCCGGATCCCGCGCACTGCCAGGCGAACAGGTCGAGCGCGACCTCGCAGGCGGCCGCGATCAGCAGCACGGTCAGGCTGAGCGCGAGGATCCGTACGAGGACGCCGTACGTGCGCACCGCGCGCGGCGCGGGATCGGCGGCGGGCGAGGCCGGCCGGGCCCAGTGGGCGAGGTTGGCCACCATGAAGGGCAGGAGCAGCAGCCACAGGGCGCGGGCTCCGTTGCCGGAGGTGAGCCGGGACCAGCAGTACGCCTCGGGGACGGGACTCGCGGCGTACCGCTCGGGGTGGGCTTCGGCGTCGGCGTCCTCGGTGCGGCGGAAGACGGCGGCGGTGGAGTCCCCGGTGACGCGCACGGTCCGCGGATCGCCGAGCAGTTCGGCGGGGGCGGCGCCGGCGACTCCGTGGACCAGGAGTTCGAGGGCGAGGGGCGTGTTCCCTTTCGGGCTGTCCGTCACAGCGGCCTCCGCGGACGTCCCGGATGCGACGGCCCCAGCATCCCGCACCCCGGGACGCCTGCCCAGTCCCCGCGCCGGCCCGGTGCCGATGCGGCTGACGCTCCGTCACGCGTCGAAGCCGCACCGGTGGAGATGCTCGCAGACCTCCAGCAGGGCTCGTACGTACGGACATCTTCCGGGCGCCCGGCTATGGTGGCGCGCACGCACGTCCGGAATCCGATCCCAGGGGGTACCGCCATGGCTCGCCGACTCCGACCGGTGGGGCTGGACTTCATCGAGGACGCGCCGGTCCGGCTGGCCTTCACGGCCGTGGCCTCGGCGCCGCCGGAGGCGGTGTACCAGGCGCTGGCCGAGGAAGTCGAGGGCTGGCCGCGCTGGTTCAGGGCGGTCACGCTGGCCCGCCCCACGCACGGCGGTGCGGGCCGGGAGGTCCGGCTGATGGGCGGGGTGCGCTTCCAGGAGACCATCATGGCGGCGGATCCTGAGCAGCGTTACGCCTACCGGGTCGACGAGACCAACGCCCCCGGGGTGCGGGCCCTGTTGGAGGAGTGGCGGCTGACGCCCGCCGGTTCGGGCACGCACGTCCGGTGGACCTTCGCCGCGGACGGCCCGACCCCCTTCCGGCTGGCCCTGACCGCCTTCCGCCCGGGCCTGGGCCACTCCTTCCGCACGGCGGTCCGTACGCTCGACGGCCGCCTCACCGCCCGGCGCGGGGCGGAGCAGTAGTCGGGGGCGGACCGCCGGTCCACGAGCCCGTCAGGTCACCGGGTGGACCGGGTACGCCGAGGCCAGGTCTCCGTAGCCTCCCGCCGCCCGCGAAGTGCACCACCGCGCACCGCCCGCAGTACCAGCCGCCGGACACTCGATGCCCGCCATGGCTTCCCCGAAGCTCCGCCGTCGTCAAGTCGGCACAGCGTAGCCAGCCGACTCGGGCCCGGCCAGCGGCATTTCCCCCGCGGGGCGCAGGACCGGTCAGGCCGCCGGCTCGCGCCAGACCCCCGTCGACAGCAGCGTTTCGAGGGTCTTCGTGTACGGGGCGATGTCGAGGCCCTGCGCCTGCAGCCACGCGTCGGAGTAGTACTTGTCGAGGTAGCGGTCGCCCGGGTCGCAGAGCAGGGTGACGACGCTGCCCGTACGGCCCTCCTCCACCATCTCCGAGATGATCTTCAGGGCGCTCCACAGGCCGGTGCCGGTCGAGCCGCCCGCCTTGCGCCCTATGGCCGTCTCCAGCGCGCGGCAGGCGGCGACGCTCGCCGCGTCCGGGACCTTCATCATCCGGTCGATCGCACCGGGCACGAAGCTCGGTTCCATCCGCGGCCGGCCGATGCCCTCGATGCGCGAGCCGCAATCGCTGCTCGCATTAGGGTCGTTGTTGGTCCAGCCGTCGAAGAAGCAGGAGTTCTCCGGGTCCGGGACGCAGATGCGGGTGTCGTGCTGCATGTAGTGCACGTAGCGCGCGATGGTCGCGGAGGTGCCGCCGGTACCGGCGGTCGCGACGATCCAGGCGGGCTCGGGGAAACGTTCCAGCTTCAGCTGCTGGTACATCGATTCCGCGATGTTGTTGTTGCCGCGCCAGTCGGTGGCCCGCTCCGCGTACGTGAACTGGTCCATGTAGTGGCCGCCGGTGCGCGCGGCGAGCTGCGCCGACTCCTCGTACATCTTCATCGAGTCGTCCACGAAGTGGCATTCGCCGCCGTGGAATTCGATGAGGCGGCACTTCTCCGGGCTGGTCGTGCGCGGCATGACGGCGATGAACGGGACGCCGATCAGCTTGGCGAAGTACGCCTCGGAGACGGCGGTGGAACCGGAGGAGGCCTCGATGACGGGACGGCCGGGGCGGATCCAGCCGTTGCAGAGGGCGTAGAGGAAGAGCGAGCGCGCGAGGCGGTGCTTGAGGGAGCCCGTCGGGTGCGTGGACTCGTCCTTGAGGTAGAGGTCGATGCCCCAGGCCTCGGGGAGCGGGAAGCGCAGCAGATGCGTGTCCGCGGAGCGGTTGGCGTCGGCCTGGACCTTGCGGACGGCCTCCTTCAGCCAGGCGCGGTAGTCCGCGTCGCTGCGGTCGACGTCGATCGTCGTGGCCGTCGTACCGCTGGTGCCGGTGGTGCTCATGCGCCGTGCTCCTTCGTGCGTGTATTCGCCCCCTGCTTTCGCAATGTACCTCCCCCACCTGCGCAAACAGTCGCTTTGGGTTTCCATGCGAATCGCTTTCGATCGCGTTCGGTTGCACTGTGGCGCACCGTGGGTGACCCTGGTGGAGCATTACCGAGGGTGCAGCACCCGTAACACTCATGTCGGGGAGTCGCAGCCGTGATCAGTCATTCCCGCAGGCACTGCGTCGTCGAACTGCAGGCCTTGCCGTGCCGGATCGGTCAGATCCGTAGAATCGTTTCCGCGCAATTGCGCCACTGGCAGCTGGATCCGCTCATAGACCGGGCTGCGCTCGGCGTGACGGAACTCCTCAGCAACGTCCACCGCCACGCGCAGCCGGACAAGACCTGCACCGTCGAGATCGAACTCCGCCTCGGGCGGCTCACGGTCTCGGTCATCGACAGCGATCCGCGGCTGCCGGTGCTGCGGGTGCCGCAGGGGGACTCGCTGGAGACCAGCGGGCGCGGACTCGCGCTCGTGGAGGCGGTCAGCGAGGCCTGGGGCGCGCGCCACCAGGCCGACGGACCGGGCAAGGTGGTGTGGTTCTCGCTCACCGCGGCCCCCGCGCCGGCGGCTCCGCAAGGTCCGGTACGGATCGGTTCGAAGCCCGTACGAGAACCCGCCCGGTCGGCGCTCGTCGCCGTGGACCCCGGCGCCGTCGCGACAGGCCTGTCGGTGGCCGCGTCGGTCGGCGTCAGGCCCGGCTGACCCCCGCCGGCCGCACTCCTGGGCCGCCCGGAGCCCGACCGGCCGGGACCCCGCAGCCCGCCCTCTAGGGCCTGTGTGATGTCGTGATCAGTTCCTGGCTTCTGGCCTCTTCGCGAGGTGGAACCCAGTAGGACTGTGGTCGTGACGCGTAGGCAACTC
>NZ_JBHWUO010000024.1:0-134088 GCF_042736975.1 Streptomyces sp. NPDC059989 | reverse complement strand
CTCAAGCAGTGGCGCGGCCTGGCCACACGATGCGACAAACTCGCCACCGCCTACGAGGCAGCACTCCACCTCGCCGCGATTCTCATCTGGGCACGACGCTGAGCAAAGAGACCGAACCTAGCGGCGCCTTGCTCAGGCGAGCTGCACCGGCGCGGTGTTCGGGCCTCGGGCCGTGCCCGCTTTTCCCTGTACCGCTGCCACGCCGGTCGGCCCGTCGCCCACGGTCACCGTGTTCGTTACGCGGGCTGTCGAGGTGTCGATGACCGACAGGGTGTCCGAGTCGAAGTTGCTGACGTAGACGAGGGAGCCGTCCGGGCCGACGGCGAGGCCGTTGGGGCCGTCTCCCACGGCGACGGTTTCCGTGACGGCGCGGCCGCGGGTGCTGATCACGGACACGTTGTCGGACCCGATGTTGGCGACGTATACCTGTCGCCCGTCCGGTCGCACCCCGATTCCCGCAGGCTGGTCCCCGACCGGGATGCGGTCCGTTTCCGCGCCGTCTTGGACGTCGACCACCGACACGTCGTCCGAGGTCAGGTTGGAGACGTACAGGCGGCGGCCATCGGGGGTGAGTACCAGAGCGGTCGGTCCGCTGCCGACAGGGATGGTGCCGGTGACCGTTCGGGTGGCGGTGCGGACCACGGAGACGGTGCCGGACGCGGCGTTGGCGACGTACAGGGTGCATCCGTCGGGTGCCACCGCCACGCCCAGCGGGGCATCGCCCACCGCGATGGTGTCCGTCACGGCACGGGTGCGGGTGCTGATCACCGACACGTTGTCCGACCCGACGTTGGCGACGTAGACGTTCCGGTTGTCGGGAGAGACTGTCACTCTGCTCGGTTCGTCCCCGACAGCGACGGTGGCGATGACCGTCCTGGTACGGGCGTCGATCACCGATACGGTGTCCGACGCGGAATTGGTGACATAGACGCGGGAGCCGTCCGGGCTGACGGCCACGCTGTCCGGTCCGTCCCCTACGGGAACGCTGTCCACGACCATGCCGGTGCCGGTGTCGACGACCGACACCGTGTCGGAGTGGAGGTTGGCGATGTAGACGAGGGCATCAGGCCGCGGGGACAGCCCGACTGCCGTCGTCCCGACGGATGCGCCGGCCAGGTTTCCCGGTCCCATTAGCGCCGCTGTAGCACAGAGCACCACGGCTGCTCGCTGCGCAAGGTCCTGACTCCTCGTCATGGGGCCACGCTAAGTCTCCGGAGCGGAAAGCCACGTGAGGCTCACGCTCAGGCTGACCGAACGGCGCATCGTGGCCGCCGCCTACGCCGACTACACCGGCTGCACCTGGGCAACCCCACCCAGGGCACAACCTCGGACGCTCCCGCGGCGGGTTGCCGCTCCGGCGCCGGGGAATCCGGGCGGTCATCCCGCAGCCGTCCGACCAGATCGCCATCGGCTACCAGGCGCGCACTCCGCCTCGCGGGCATCCTCATCTGGACCTGACGCTGACCAAAGAGACAGAACCTAGCCCTCGCCAGCTGGCGGGCAGCGTCATTCGAAACGGGCGGTATTCCTGCCTGGCCCCGTCGATTGGTCTCCCATCCTCTCCCCCTGCTGTTGCGTCTGCGGTCGGGGCAGGAGTGCCCTGACGGCGTTGCGGTCCGCGGGCAGGCCGACGTCGTCGAACCACGGGGCGATCAGGTGGGTGAACCGCCAGCACACGTCACGGTCGACCAGAGCAGCCAGGTAGCCGTGCTGGGCCGGTGTGAGGTCGGTGCCGGGGTCGTAGCCGGAGGGGAATGCCGCGGCGAGCAGCGGTCCCCAGTCCTCGGTGATGGTGCCGTTGCTGCAATACGGCACGGAGGCAAGGGCTGCCGGCAGGAGTTCCTCGAAGTCGGTGGCGCGGTCGATGGCCGCGGCCAGGAGGGCGTGCCGCAGGCGGCCTTCGATGTGTGGCAGCGGATTGCCGGCCCACGGGTCGGTGGTCGTGGGTTCGAGGAACCAGGAGTCGATGGTGGCGGGTTCGAGCAGCGCATGGAGGATTGTTCGCGTGGCTTCGGGGTTGTCGGCGCAGGCTGGTGACAGGGCGGCGCAGGCCCGGATGGCGGGGTCGGGGTCGGCGAGCCAGTTGCTGGTGTCGTCGCCCCAGGCGCCGATGGCCAGGATCGTGGCGGCGCGCTCACGCCGATCGGTGTTCTGCGAGGCCGGTCGCCGCAGGATTCCGGTGGTCTCCGGGATACGGCCGGCCAGGGCGGGAGACTGGAGGAGGGCAGCTGTGGCGGTGAGGGCTGCCTCTCGGACGGTGGGGTCCGAGGCCAGGAGGTGCGGGAGCACGGCATCGCAGATCAGGCCGCGGACGGCGCGGACGGCGTCGGTGACGCCCGGCTCGTTGCCGTCCTCCTCCCCGGTCGTCTCGCCGTAGGCGGCCGAGTCCGCGATCTGGCCCAGCCATTCCAGCAAGGCCGCGCGCAGTGGCCGTGGCCGGTCATCCCATGCGGCGTGGTCGTCGTGGCTGGCCATGGTGCGGGGGTCGTTGAGCACCGCTGCGACGTACAGTGCGGCCGGCGCCGTCGCGCTGTAGAGGGACTCCTGGTGCAGGACGGACATGTCCAGCATGCCCAGCGCTCCCGCCTGGACCTCCGGGTCCTCGTCCAAGAGCTGGACCAGGCGCAGCGGCGTGTCCTCCGCCGCACCGTAGGCGTGCGACAGTGCAGCCCAGTCGGTGCCCTCGATCACGGAACGTGGATCAGGCAGTCGGCCACCCGCGGACTGGCCGGAAAACGGGCACTCATCCTGCATCATCATGCGGAAATCATCGCTTCTGCCACTGACAAGCCGGATGGTCGGAGTCTGGTTCTCACTGGTGGGCTCGTCGGCGGGACGGACGGCGTCGGTGCCGACCGGGGCGCTGCGCCAGGCCAGGCCAGGCCCGGCCCCAGCAGATTCCCGGCACCGAGGTGGCCACGCTGATCGTCCCGAGCATGGCCGGATCCTTGGCCGCCGTCCTTGACCGGCACAAGCTCCTGGCCGGGCGGATCGAGGAACTCCTGGAGGTTCACCCTCTTTCGAAGGTCCTGACGTCCCTGGCGCGAGTCGGCGTCAGGACCGGAGCCCGCATCCTGATCGAAGTCGGCGACGGCAGCACCTTCCCGACCGCCGGCCACCACGCCGCCGACGCCGGCCTCGCCCCGGCGACCCGCAGTTCAGGATCGTCGATCCGAGGCGCACAGCCCTTGGCTTCGTTACTTCAACCGACAGCTCGTCTTCGTGGGTTCCGGCGATGTTCAGTGATCGTCCGCACTCTGGATGTTCACGGGAAATGAAGGCAGCGTCGTGCTCTTGGTGGCCCCTCGGCCTGCTTCGGAGATCGGTCTCGATCGTTCAGCCGAAGGGCGGCCGTGCTGGCACCAGTACGTTTCAGGCGGGCCAGACGGGACTCATCGGCCGAATCCCGGAGGCAGAGCCGGCCGTCCGGGCGTGGCGTGAAGCACTCGCCCCTTCATCCCAGGCCAGGGTCGCAGCACACGTCACCGTGCGCGGCCCTGCCCGGTACGGCACGATCGCGGTCAACTGGGTGGCACAGCGCTGGGGGTGGGAACGTGGGGCGTCTCTTTGGCTCGCGAAGCCGACGTAAGGGCATACCGAACGAGCCGGCCCTACGGGCTGCGGCTGCTGAGAATCCCGGTGGCAGCGTCGCCGAGATCGACCCGACGTACATCGACGACCCGAACGGCTACGTACCTCCCGAGGCAATCCGCGGCGCATGGTTGGTGGACAGCAGCGGGAACTGACAGGTGAGTACCAGCAGAATCCAGGTCACGGGGCGCCACAGGACGACTTCAGCAAGCTCACTGATCCTGATCACTGGCTTGGCTGGCTCGGCGATGATCCCGCGACCGCCGTCCGGAAGGGCATCGAAGAGTCCTTGCGCGCCCAGGTGGCAGACGCAGTAGTCGAATGGGTCAAGATCCTCGAAACGCCCCGGTTTCTCACGGGTGGGCGTCAACATTCTGAAGACGAACAGGTCATGTTGCTCACCCGCGCGGCACTCGCCGCGCCGTTTGCGTTGTCCGTGCGCACAACGCAACACGGGCGTTCCATCCTCCTTGGGGTGTTCTCCCGGGCAGCGGTGAACCTCGCACCGCCCAAAGTCCGCAAGGATCGGCACTGGTTTGACCTGGGCGTCGGGCTGGACTGGGCCGGTGAACAGCTCCACGGACGAATCTACGAGATCGACGGTGAGGACGGCACCGCCGAGCGGTAGAGCGGCCACGCCACTCCGTCCCGGCGGTCAGAGCGGATACACGACGCCGTGGGCTTCCTTGATGGGAAGGAACCCGTCCGAACCCTCAACTGGCGGGCGGGTCCGGCCCCTCCGTTCGCTGCGCAACCAGGGGCGCCGCTCGCGGGACCGGCTGGCGCGCTCGTGTATCTCGCGCATGCGCGGCAGGAGCGGGGTCGAGCCTTGAGGGTGGGAGGCCATGAGCTGACACCTGCTGGATTCCGGCGGGCCTCCACCGGCCTACAGGACACAGCTAGTCTTACGATCATGGCCTTGCGACCCGATGAGTTCTACGACCACGCACGTGCGGCTGCGGATGATGAGCTTCGGCTTCCGCTGGCAAGGATGACCGGATGGGACATCAGCCCCTTCGAGGCAGATGGACTACGCGTCTCCGCGCTCCGCCCGCCCGTTCTGCCCGAGCCGCGGCGGCACGGTGAAGACCCGGCGGACTGCAACGAGTGCCGCTCCCGCGACGAAGGCATCTGGCTCAACGACCGCTGGCGACTGGCCCGGATACCGGGCGTCGGCGTGCCACTGGTGCTGATGCTGTACCCACGCGACCACTACGACATGGCCGATCTGCCCGACGAGCTCGCCTCCGAGCTGGGCGTGCTCACCACTCACATCGTCCGCCACGTGCAGGCACTGCCGCACATCTGTCGGGCACACGTCTACCGGATCGGGGACGGATCCGCACACCTGCATGTCTGGTTCTTCGCCCGACCCGAGGGACAGACCCAGTTGTTCGGGTCCTGGCTTCCCGTCTGGGACGACCTTCTGCCCGAATACCCGGCAGATGTAGCCGACGCAGACGCAATCGCCGTAGCTGACGCGCTGACTGCCTCGTACGGAGGCCGCCGCTCGGACACCTCCGGGCACATGAACCTCTGACCCCTACCCGCACCAGGTCGGCCCAGGCAGCACCCGCTCACTGGTGGACGAGAGCCACGCCGGACCGCCCAGCCCCCTCTGCCCCACGCAGCCGCTGCACCACGTCCCGGTCGACGCCGTCGCGCAGCCAGCGGGTCGCCGCCGGGTGGCGCAGCATCCGCGGGCGGCACGCATACCCAACGGTGCGGGCCAGGCGGTCGAACATCTCCTTGGTGTTCGGGTAGGACATGGCGCCGCCCAGCGGCGGGCGGAAGAGATTCACGAAGACCATCTCCGACTCGGCTGCCTGGGCCACCCGGTCCCGCTCGTACTCGTAGTCGGTGTAGAGCTCGACCAGATCAGCGGTGACCAGCACATGGCGGGAGAAGCGGGACTTCGCCAGGGCACGGTTGGGGTTGTCTGTTTTCGGCGGGGTGAACAAGAGCCACGCGGGCGGTGGTTTCGAGAGCCGCTTTGGTCCATTCGTGCGGGAGATGGACAACAGTGTGGTCCGTGATCGACGGGGGGGAAATGGGAGCCACCCTGATCGAGGGAGGTCGGGTTGGGAGTGTCTGCGTTATCGGATTGTCGGCGTCGGTGGAGGAGCGCCTGGCGGCCATGTCGTCGAGTGAGCGTGGAGTGTTCGCCGCCGGCGCCGCGGAACGGCTCATGAGCTGGCATGAAGCACTGCCCGAGGAGGATCGGGCGCCGTTCACGATGAGCCTGCGGCCCCTGCTGGACTCGGTGTGGGAGGGCTCCCTCGGGGACTCGACCGCTTTCACGGCCGTGAAGCGGGGTGTGGCCGAGTACATGCTGAGCGAGTACTGCCACAACGATGGCCAGGACGGTCCCGAGGATGCGGACGAGAACGCGGCCGCTACGACGCTTTATGCCGCGCATGCCTACCTGTTCGAGTCCTGTGACTTCGCGGTCTGGGCCAGCCGACGGGCTGTGGACGCCGTGGACGAGCACCTTGAGCACCTCGCCGAGCGGGAGGAGGACCTAACCGACCTCGACGAGGCAACCATTGCCGAGCTCCAGCGGCAGCTGCGGGATCTCGACCTCATCGCGAACTACTCCAAGGACCTTCAGCTCGCCATCCTGGGACTGCCCAACCACACTTCGATCCGGCGCCGCGTGGAACCGCGGCCCCCCTTTCCAGCCGGGACTGACCAGGCGGAGAGCTCGGTCAGCTGCGTCGTTCTGCTTCGGTGACGCGGAAGCGGCAGGACTCGGTGCCGGTCTGGATGAGGGTGCAGCGGAAGGCGATCCGGTCGACGATGGCCGCGCAGAGGCGGGGGTCACCGAAGGTCTTGTGGCGGTTCTGCTCGGGTGATCCCCGATCAGCGGCGGCCGGTGGCCAGGATGACGAGGAACTGGCCGCCACCCGGCTGAATGTCGGCCGTCATCGGCAGCCCCGGTACCAGTCGGGAGAACCGGTCCACCAGCCAATCCGCCGCCTCTTGGGCATCCTTCCTGGTCGGACAACGTCCCACCATCTCGCGGCCTCCTTTTCGCTCCAGCCTGTCGGCAACGGCGATCAGCGGCGCGGGGTCGACTACGTACAGGCGCTCCGGCCAGGCGATGACCGCCTTGACCGCACCCTTGCGGGTATTGCACCCGCGGTGCGCGAGCCGCTCGGCGACCTTGGCCTTCCGGTCGGTGGTCCGGCTGTCGACACTGGGCCCCCGCGGGTCGTTCACCGACTCATCTGGGTCGACCGGTTCATCACACACCCAGCACCGCCAGCCGTCACGCTCTGCCACGTCATCAAGAAGACTCATCCAAGCAAACTAGCCTGCCCGGCCGCCACCCGCGAACCGCGGCCTTGGCAACGCCCAGTACTCGTTGCCCCGCAAGCACGTCGACCCCACTTAACGGACTGTACCCAGCCCTGTGCAGAAGTCCGGATGAGGCCAAGGCGAGCGTCGCACTGCCTCAACGGCCGCCCGAGGCTCGATGGGCCGAAGTGTCCAGGAGATGTACACAATCGGCCCCCTGGAGCGCTGAGGGGACGCTGTCCCTCCCAGCCAGGGCCTCTCGCTCTCGTCCGAGTGTCAGGCGCAGGCGAGCCGGTCGGCCACGCCCCCTGTGGTGCCTCGCGCCGGACGGGAACCCTGTCTCGGGAGGCTGGTGCACCTTGCGCGAGAACATGCTCAACTGACGCTCGGGTGTCGGCGATGCCGCCGGATCCGGTTCGCACAGCGGCACCGAGGGGCTCGACCTTACGGGGATCGCCGGTCTTTACCTGTTCCCGGCAGAGGGGGAAGACCCGCTGCCCACCGAGCCCTCAAAGGTACTGGGACCGCTCGTGAACGCCCTCGTGGACGTCCTCATGCCCAACGTCGAGTACAAGTTCGCGGTGGCCGCCTTCAACACTTCAGGGATCTGCCCGAAGTCCGAGATCCTCACCGTGATGACGCAGCCGGCGGCGGCGTCGGCAGCTGGGCCACCCGCCTTGGTCCGCGCCGGAACCGGCGGCGGGGCGGGGTGAGGTGCTCCGAGATCGCCCGCTCGAAATCGCGGCGCAGCAGGATGAGCTTCTCGTGGGACATGAGGAAGTCGACCATCTGGCTCTCCTTCGCGGCCACGGCGTTGATGGCTTGCGCCTTGAAAAGGCCAGCTCCCAGCATGACGCGTACCGCCTGGTTGACCATCTTCTCGGCGAGGACAACGATCGTTGCCGGCCCTACGGCAGCCACTGCGGAGGCCGCAGCCCTGAGCTCGTTGTAGGCATCGAAGAGGGCCTGCCGGACCTCCTTGTACGCCTCGGCCTTCATCTGGGGGGCCGCCGGGTCCAGCACCTCCAGATCCTTCACTACAGGGATCGGCGGCGGGTTGGTGATCACGAGGGCTTCGACGGCGATGGCGACGGCGAGGAACCTCTGATGGGCAGGGTCCTGGACCTTGCGCCGGTCGGAGTCGGCGGCGGCCAGTCGCCCCTTGCGGGCGACCCAGAGGGAGACGGCGGCGGACGCCATGGCCACGACGAGGGCAACTACCGCGGTGATGATCGCAGCGATCACGGGCGGTTGCCTCGCGGAGATCGGCATGGTGTGAGCATGCGCGCGGTGGGAGCGGTGCACACCGGAGTTGAGCAGGACCAGAGCTGTCGGTCCGGTACTAACGGATCGGGCTACGCACCTCAGCGGGCGCGCGCCGCAGGTGGTCGGCGTACAGCCCCAGCATTACCTTCTTGCCCTCGTCGGGATCCGGAACTCCTGCCCGCCTGTCCGGCAGTGGCTGGGTCCGGAGGGTATGCAGCGCCAGGGCGGCACGCTGCGCCCCGAGGGACCGAACGGCGGGATCGTCCAGCTGGTTGACCGCCTGCCGTGCCGCCTGGGCCAGCCCTGCGCGGACGCGGTGTAGTTGCGCCGGACTGAGTACGACGATGAGCCGCCGCTCGGCGAACGGCGGATCGAGCGCCATGCCGACGTGGCCGGCGTGAGTGATCAGAAGAATCGGGGAGGGCTCCGGGACCCGCGCGTACAACCCGCACCAGTCCTGCTGCTCCAGCCATGCCTCGAAGTCCGCGTAGTGGTCGCCGAACCGGGCGGCCAGCGGCCAGAAGTCCTCTTCGGTCTCGACGGCGGCCTGGTGCAGCCTGGTCAAGATGTCGTCGGGCACCTCGGCCTGCAGAACCAAGCGAGCCACGCGGTCCCGGCTGTCGCGGGTGCGGAGGCACAGCATGGCGTAGGCAGCCCGCAGTTCGAGCGCGTCGGACACGAGGATGCGGTGGCTCGGCTTGCGGGGCCTGGACTTCTTGCTCACCGCTGCAGGATGGCGGACCAGAGGCGGCAAGACGGTCTGTAACGCCCGGATTCACACGGGCGGGTGGGGTGAACGCACCGAGCGGTGCGGGCCGCATGAATCACCGGCCGCCGTTCAACGGCAGGTACGCCGCTCCATCATCTTCGCCGTCGTCCTCGTCGTCGTCGCACGCGGCGAACTCCTCTTCGCCACTCGCGCCTTTCTGAAAATCAGTGCGCCCGCGGGGCCCTGTGGTTGTCGACCCGGACAGTTGTCGACGACGGCGTATTCCCCAGGGGCTGTGGTCCCGCAATTCCCCAAGGCCTCGCGGGGTCAGACGTCATCGAACGGTTCGTCACTCCACCTGAACCAAGCACGAGCGGCACTGATGTGCAGAAGGAACTCCGCGACCGGACCTGACGGGGCCACCAGCGACAAGGTGCCCGCGATCCGGTCGTAGGAGTCGTCGAACCGCTCGTACTCCTCCGCCTCCATCAGAGCCAGCGACTCGTCGAACCACGGCTTCACCTCTCCGAACGCCGGCGTTGGAATGAAGCGACCGTTCAGCCAGGGAAAGTCGGCCTCGTCGATCACGATCTCGCCGAGCAGATCCTCCTGCCGCATCAGTCGCCAGACTTCGCCCTCGAAACCCATCCCGCCAGCTCTCCATCGATGTCCTGGTGTCGCCGGGCAGCCTCTCACGCGGCACGGACAACGAGGCAGGAGCGCCGGTGTTGGCAGCCGTATCGGCGCTCCTGCGCGATGGATCAGGGCGGTCAGGGCTTGTCGCTGGGGTTCTTGGGGCGCTTCGGCTCCTCTGAGCACAACAGGCGTCGCACAGCTCAAACAGTGCGTCCCTTCTGGAGGCCAGACACACGTACAGCTCCGATCGGAACTCCATCACCGTCGTGAACGCGTCTCATTGAACCTCGTGCTCGACCAGTTCCACGATCCCGGCCTCCGTGCCGCAGCCGATGCCCGGACGCTAAACGGCAAGCTCAGGCGTAGACAACGCCGCACGGAAGGCCGCACCAGCCCGCGGAAGCTCAAGCACCATACGTCGTCCGGCTTCCCGAACTGGACCTCATGCGTGAAGCCAATCAGGGACGCAGTTCCACCCCTTGGCCCCGGCCGGAGGCATCGAGGGCAACGACGATCCTCTCCAGGTCGCCGAAGTCGAAGCAGACAGACACACCGAGCTCGGCGTCAACTTCGAAGCCTTCAAGGAAAAGACGATCCACAAGGGGCTGACCGCCCAGCCCTTCGTAGTAATCACGCCACGGCCTCGGCCCCTGAGCCACCGCGTAAGCCGCGATCTCGGGCAGAACAGCCAAGGCGCAGCGGATCTTTGCCACAACGACCGCGAGTCGTCCGTCGAGGTCAGACCCCGGCTCGACCTTGCCCAGCTCCAGAAGGACCTCGGCGTCCAGCTGTCCACTCACGCGCGGCGGTCGCACGGCTGGGTCAAGGGAGATCACCGCCACCAACGCGTCATCGCCTTGCTCCCACACAGCTCCCAGCCACTCCTGGTGAAGCAACGGATGCCGTCCACTCGTCATACAGCGATCACGACGCCGGACAACGATCCGCCACCAGCAGCGGGCCCGACCCGGACCACCTGACCCGACGACAACCCCACCCCCGAAACCACTCCACATACCAAGGACCAGTCAGACTGCACCATGCTCAACCAACCTGCGCAACCACACCTGACCGGGTCCCCGCACCCGCGGTTCAGTGCTCGCAGAGGGAGAACTCCCTTTCGTAGAGCTGCTCGTTGTGTTCGTCGACGAAGAACTTCCTTTCCTTCATGAGTTCCTCGCGGTACGTCTTGGCCTGATCGAGCGTCATGGTCGATGTGTCGGACCAGGGCTGCTGCGGCGGTACGTCGGAGGTCGAGACGATCTGCTCCGCCGGGTCGACCAGGAAGAACGCGAGGATCTTGCGGTGTCCCGGGCGGGTGGGGTCCTCGAGGCGGAACGCGTCCACGCGGTGCTGCAGGACGTTGGGAAACGCCAGGCAGCGGCCCGACGGGGTCGGTACCGAGCCCAGCACCTGGTTCAGCGCGTCTTCGTCCTGAAGGCCATAGACCTCGCGCAGCCCGGCGTCGTCGTTCTGTTCATAGTCCGGGTCATCGAGTGCGGTCCGGAATCCCAGCCGGCTCTCGGTGATGTTCTCGCTGTCCCAGTAGTAGATGCCGGTCGAGACGATCCGCTCGTTCAGCATGCCCTCGACGTGCCAGGAACCGCCGGAGTATTCGGGATTGTCCGGGGTGAGGTGGAGGGTGGCGAGCTTGACGATGACCTGGAGCCGGCGGCCGCGCAGGTCGACCCGGGCGGAGGCGTCGGGCAATGCGGGCGGGCTGAAGGCCGGGGCGTCCGGGACGATCGGGCGGCGGTTCTCCCACCAGGCCTCATAGGCCTCATCCCAGGCAGCGCGGGCATCCATGTAGGTCGCGTTGTCACTGTAGGACGACTCGCGCGGATACTCCGGTTCCGCGTCGTACCAACCGTAGGGATCGGCCTTGATCCGCAGGGGCCGCGGGTGCCGCAGATCGGTGAGCACGTTCTCGAACAGCGGGCGCAGGCGCGCGAACACGTCCGGCAGGACGGACGCCAGCGCACGATGCGCCTCGGGGTGAACGTTATTGACGTACGAGCGGAAGGTGACGGCCCCGTCTTCACTGACGTCGACGTCCGTGGGCAGCCACTGGAACCTCTCGGAGAACTCGTACTTCGAGTAGTGGTTCGTCGGGTTCTGCCAGGCCCGCTCGGGCCCTCCGCTCACCTCCCTCACCAGGCAGAACAGTGAGGGGTGCACAAGATCCAACACCTGGCCGTCGGATCCGGGATGCCAGTCCCGCTCCACTTCGGGGACCTCTTCCAGGACCCGGACCGCCTCGCGCAACCGGGACCTGAGCTGCTCGTCGACGAGGGTGTCCGACTGCCAGACCCCGTCGACCGCGGACACCTCGATGCCGGTGCTCGCGTCCCGCAACGCGGCGTAGTGCCCCAACTCGGCGAGAACGTAGCGCACCTGCGCTTCGGTCAGGCCCTGCGCCACCGCTTCCTGCGTCCACCTGGCGACGATGTCGGCGTCGTTCATCTTGTCGAACCACACGGGCTTGGCGCGCAAGTGCGAACTGCACTGCATCATCTGCAGCTCCCGCAGCGTCCGGGGCGTCGCGAACGCCCGGGAACGGGAGGTCTGGAAAGGCAGCGGGAAAGCGGACAGGCCGGTCACTTCTGGTGGTCCTCACGATCGGTTGCGGTGCCCGGAAGAATAGCCCGGCCCACTGACACCACAGCCGCGGCCCCCGAACTGGGACGACCATCGCGGTCGCTCCCCGACCGGGGGCCGGACACCGCGGGATGTCCGGCCCCCGGGACCGCGCGGGTCAGGCGTTGTCGCCGGTGAGGCCGGCGTGTACCTCGCAGGCGGCAGCCACCAGGCTCTCCAAGCACGCACGGGTCTCGGGCCGGCCCCGGGTTTTCAGGCCCCCGAGGAACGGCTGACCAGGCGCCCATTGAGGACGACCTCCAGCCAGGTGTAGCAGTCACCGATCCACAGCCCGACCTCCGCCCCACACCCCGCGCAGGCCAGATTCGGCCCCTCGTGCCCGCCTGGGCCGCAGCAGCCGCCCCAGCGGCTCAGGATCTCCGTGGTACCGACCAGGTCGCCGGGGCTCAACAGCAGGTCCACACCTGGCCCGTGCCCCGCCCGGGACATTCCGAAGCGCTTGGGCAGCGAGCCCCAGGTGATGCGTCCCGGCTGCGGGTCGCGGGCGAAGGTGCCTGCCGCCATCCTGGGCGGGCAGGGGTCCACAGGAGAGTCGAGCGGCGTCCAGGCCTCGTCCTCCGCCGGCGGGCGCACCTCACGCACCGGCGCGGACAACCGGGCGCTGCACACGGCGCAAGAGAAGACCTCGGCACCGGCAACCTGCATGTCATCTCCCTTGTCCTTCGGTGCCGACGAAGCTACCCCACGTCGTTGACACAACCCAGCCGCTCCCGATCCCGGTGCAAACGGGCACTCGCCTTGTCGTTTACCGTCTGGGCTGCTCCGGGGCGGATCAGCCGAGCCAGATGAGGACCGCGTGACCGGTGGATGCGGCACCACCAAAGAACTCTGTCAGGGGAGTGAACAGGTCGCGGGCCCACTCCAGTGGGGTGGGCGAGTCCCAGATCTGGGGGTAGATCTCGGCCTTGGTGAGTTCGGAGGGGTCGACATCCTGGAGGAGCTGGTCATATGACATCTGGTGCAGGATGTCAGCGGCCAGCTGTACGCGGTCTGGGGTCAGGTATCGCGGCGGTTCGTAGCCCCAGTCGTCGGGGGCGAGGGGTTCCTCACCGTGGACGATGTCGACAGGGAAAGCGGAGCGTTCCAGGAGGAACGCCAACAAGTGCCACGTCTGGTGCGTCGTGAAGGTACCCTCAACAAGACACCCAATCAGCCCGCCCGCGCACACGACGCGTACGCGTGCGGACGTACGTGCACGCGCGGCGCGCGCATGCGCGCGTCTATATATGCGGCGGCAATGTTGTCAATGCCCAGTCCCACCACGGCCGATCACACCACCCCCGCCAAGGCAGGCCAGGCCGGCGCCGGACCAAGCGCTCGGCGAGCTCGGAGGGGAGGGTCCGCCTATTCGTTGAGAGCCTCCTGCTCTGCCGCGCCCCATTCCCACATGCTCCGCACTACCGGCTCCAGCGCCCGGCCCCGCGTGGTCAGGACGTAGCGGACCCGCGGAGGCCAGCTGGGCGTGCGATGGCGCTCGATTACCCCCGCGCTGGTCAACTGGGTCAGCCGGTCGGAGAGGACCTTGTCCGAGAGGGCCGGCAGGGCGGCGGACAGCTCGGAGTATGTGGCCTGACCACGCCGCAGGAACTCCCGCACCACCAGCGGGGTCCACCGGCCCCCCAGCGCGGCCAGGGTGATGTCCACGGGACAGTGCGGATCCCGGACGGGCGGAACGAGGGCGCTTTCGGGGCAGTCCGCCAGCGGGCCGCCGCTGTCACCGGGATGTGCGTGGCCAACCGTTTGGTGAGTCACGAAAGCTCCTCCTAACGTCCGTCACGAATGATGACCCGCCCGTTCGCCTCCAGGAGGCTCCCATGCGCATCCACCACCTCAACTGCGGTTCCCTCCGCAAGATTCCACCGCTCGGCGAGCAACTCATGGCAGGTGCGACGAACCGCGAGTTGGCCGCGGTCTGCCACTGCCTGCTCATCGAGACGGCCTCGGACGGGCTGATCCTGGTCGATACAGGCCTTGGCACTGCCGACCGGCAGCACCCCGAGGAGACACTGGGTGCGGACTGGGTGGCCTACGCCCAGCCCTCGCTGGACCCCGAGGAGAGCGCGCTGCGGCAGGTCATCCGCCTCGGGTACACGGCGCAGGACGTACGGCACATCGTGCTCACCCACTTGCACCGCGACCACACCGGAGGGCTGCCGGACTTCCCTCACGCACGGGTGCACGTCCACCCGGAGGAGTACCGGGCCGTCACCGACCCCGCGGCACCGCACCACCGGCACAGCCTCGACCGATTCATGCCGGCCCACCGGGCACACGGCCCGTTGCTGACACCCGCACGCGTGGACGAGCACACAGAGTGGTTCGGTTTCCCGGGCGTGGCGCGTCCACAGGGTCTGAGTTGCGAGCTGCTGCTTGTACCGCTGCCTGGTCACTCCGCGGGGCACGCGGGCGTCGCCGTACGCGACAGCGACGGGAGGTGGCTGCTGCACACGGGCGACGCGTACTTCCACCACGGCGAGGTGGAGCACACGCCACCCCTGTCCCACCCCGTTCTCGATCCGATCCAGCAGGGCGCACAAACCGATCCAGCCGGCCGCGTCGCCACCCGCGACCGACTGCGTGCCCTCCGCAGCGACCACGCGCAAGAAGTCACGCTCTTCAGTGCGCACGACCCGTGGGAATTGGCCCGCCTCGTCCCCAAGCTTGCCGTTTGACCTCGGACTGCCGTTGGCTGTCTTATGTGGCGTCCGAGTATGCGAGGTGGATTCCGCAAGAGCGGCACCTGAAGAGGTACGCGGTCGGCTGGCCGTCCTTGGACAGGGCGCTGATGTACTTCTCGATCTGGGCCGACGGCCAAGACTCTGCGAGGTCTTCGCGGAGGGCAGTCAGGGCTTCCGGGTGGTCGGCGAGTTCGGCGGCGCCGACTGTTCCGAGGAATGCCGCGCCGTCGCCGCAGTGGACGAGCCAGCGTTCCTGCTGCCATCCGACAAATCCGGGCGTGCGACTGGTGATCTTCAGCAGCCGGTCCACAGGGATGTCGTCCACCACGTCAGTGAACTGGGCCTCGAAGCGCTCTGCGGCGCTTCCATCGGCGATGCACCAGGGACAGAGCTGCCCCCGCAGGTCCTCGACTGCGAACACCGGACCCGTGTAAGCGTAACCGCGTGCCTGACCGCAGCATGCGCACGCGGTTTCCGAGCGCACGACAACACCGGTGGCCACGGGGTCCGGGTGGTAGGGAAACGCGGGAAGTTCCGTCACGGCCAGGGACCGTATCAGTCGACGACCCGGCCGGACTGGTGGACCCGGTTGGCAGCTGTCACCCCGCCACATCTGGGTTGGATGCCTGTCATCCTGCTTCAGTGACCCTCAGAGAGGGGTTCGTCCCCGAGGGCGAGCGCCTCCGCTCCGTCGGGCAGTTCGAGGACTCCAACGAAATCGATCACCTCGCAAGCCCGGTCGTAGTCGCCCTCCGGTCCCGACCAGTGTGGAAGCGCGGCGCGTGGAACCACGATGAACGGGCCGCCCTCCGTCTCCAGCCACATCAAAGACATGCCGCCATCAACCGCGCCCCAAGATCTGTGCCAGAACCTGGATTTCACCTATGCCGCCAGAGTGACTGCTCGCGTGGTGGACTGCCCGTCCGATGCGGGGCCCTGGCGGAGCCCCGCGGCCGGCCGGGCTGATGGATACCTCAGTGGTTCCACACCTTGCGTACGGCGTCCGCGTAGGAGGCTGCCTGGATACGGCCCGCTCGGGCGGCGGCGGCCCGGCGGGACTGGTCGAGCATGTTGCGGCCGAAGGCCTTGCGTGCCGCGCGGTCGGGGGTGAGGACGGCCACGAGTGCCCCGTCCTCGGCAAGTTCCGCCCCCTGCTCGGTCGCGCTCGGGTGAGGGCCGATGGCCTTGGGGATCGGGGCGATGGCAACGACGCGCCGAAAGCCCCGTGCGAGGTGCACATTGGCCGTCGAACGACTGCCTCCGTCCATCCAACGGCGGCCGGCCACCAGCACGGGCGGCCAGACCACGGGCACCGCACAGCTCGCCGCCACGGCCTCGGCGAGAGTGACATCCGAGGTGGAGTCGAAGGTCACCAGGTCCCCGCTGCGGGCATCGACAGCGGTCACCCGCAGATCCGCGGCGGGCCAGTCGCGTACGCCTGCCAGCAACACGGCGACCGCCTCGTGGACCGCCGACTCAGGTGCCGTACGGGCGGCCAGCGCGGCACGTCCGAGGCGCTGAGCGGAACGCTGCGGCTCGCGGGATCCCAGCGCGGCCCACAGGAAGCGGGCCGTCTGCCGAAGTGTGACGGTGACATCGATCTCCGGGGCTCCGTCGAGTTCTTCGCGGTACATCTGCTCGGCACTCACGCCGGAGGTGAACCGCGCGCCGATCACGGAGCCGGCAGAGGTTCCGATCGTCACGTCGGCACCGGAGAGGTCGAGGCCCGCTTCCGCCAGGCCGGCCAGGATCCCGACCGTCCAGGCAAGACCGACCGCTCCCCCGCCGCCAAGCACCAAGGCCGTGTCCGTCATGATCTCCGCCCCTCCCCCAGCCAAAATGGGGACCACTCCCCGATTCTAGGGCCGGACGATACCATGAGTACCGGGGATCACTCCCCGTTTCCTGGCGGGCAGAGGGAGGCACACGACCAAGCCCGTACGGCGTGACGCACGGCGCAACCACGAACGGCTCGTCGAAACGGCCCGCAAGGCCTTCGCGAGCCAAGGCCTCGACGCACCCCTGGACCCCATCGCCCGCCGGGCGGCCGTCGGCAACGCCACCCTGTACCGACACTTCCCCACCCGACAACATGACCGACGCCCACCCCCTGGACACCGCACACGCACACAGCCAGGACTCCCTCAACCTGCCGATCGAACGCGCGCAGCAACAGGGACCGTGCGGGCCGACATCACCACCGGCAGGCGGTCTCGCCTTGGCGTCGAACGGCAGGACCGGGGCAGGCGCCAGGCGCGACTCACCCGACTCGGCCGCAGCCGCCGGCCGCAGCCGGATCGGCATCCTCTGCAGAAGCGTTCGCCGGAGCCGCCCTGCCTTGCCCCGCTCCGGCTGGGGGCAGCATCGAGCAGAAACGGGGATAACCCCCCGTTTCATGGTGTAGCGTCATCCGAGTGAAACGGGGACTTCTCCCCGTTTAGCCAAGGAGGAAGGGAACCGTCATGCCTGCCCCGACGCTCGAGGAACTCGCCCCCGTGGGTGCCGACTTCACCGCCGACCCCTACCCGGTCTACGCCGCACTGCGCGAGAAGGGCCGTGTGCACCGTGTCCACGTCCCCGGGAGCGGTGACGTCTGGCTGGTTCTCGGGCGCGACGAGGTGCGCGCCGCGCTGACGGACACCCGGCTCCGCAACGACATCAGGCACTCCGCGACGTGGGACAGCGACGGCGGCAACGCCATCGGCCTGAACATGCTGCAGACCGATGCCCCCCAGCACACCCGCCTGCGCGCCCTGGTCGCACGCGAGTTCACTGCCGGGCGGATCGAGGCGATCCGCCCGCGCGTGCAGCGGATCGCCGACGGCCTCCTCGACGCCCTCCCTCCGGCCGGGGCCGCCGACCTGGTCGCCCGCTACGCCCTGCCGCTGCCGCTGACCGTCATCTGCGAGCTGCTCGGAGTCCCTCTCGAGGACCAGCACCTCTTCCACACCTGGTCGACCGAGCTCGTGGCACCGTCCTCACCGGCCGCGGCGGGTGCCGCCGCCGGCGAGATGAGCGCGTACTTCGCCGCGCTCATCGCCGCCAAGGCCGGTGATCCCGGCCCCGATCTGATGAGCGCCCTGGTCCGGGCCTCCACCACGGAGGACGGACTCTCCCCCGAGGAACTGCTCGGCATGGCCTTCCTGCTGCTCGTCGCGGGACACGAGACCACGGTCAACCTCATCTCGGGCGGGGTGCTGAACCTGCTGCGCCACCCCGACCAGCTCGCCGCGCTGCGTGCGGACCCGCGCCTCCTCGACGGCGCCGTCGAGGAGATGCTCCGCCACGACGGGCCCGTCACTGCTGCGGCCTTCCGGTACGCCGCGGAACCCGTGGAGATCGCGGGGGTCCGCATCCCGGCGGGCGACAGCGTGATGCTCTCCCTCGCCGCCGCCTCCCGCGACCCCGGGCACTTCCCCGATCCCGACCGCTTCGACATCCGCCGCGCCGCTCAAGGACACCTCGCGTTCGGCCACGGCATCCACCACTGCCTGGGTGCGCCGCTCGCCCGCGTCGAAGGGCGGATCGCCGTGGAGACACTGCTACGGCGGCTCCCGGACCTCGCCCTGGCCGCCGAACCCGGCTCCCTCGTACGCCGCCCGGGCGCCATGCTCAGGGGCGTTGCCGCCCTGCCGGTGCGGTGGGCACGGCGGCTCCCCGCGTGACGGCACCGCCGATGGCACTAGCATCCGTACCAGACGACGATCCCCGTTACCCGCGTACGTACGCGGGCAACGGCAACGCGAGGAGTGGACAGTGACCCCGGGCACGGAACGGCCTGCGCCGGTACGGCGTGATGCGCGGCGCAACCGCGAGCTGCTCCTGGCCGCCGCGCGCAAGGCCTTCGCCGCCCAGGGCCTGGACACCCCCCTCGACGAAATCGCCCGCCGGGCCGGCGTCGGAAACGCCACCCTGTACCGGCACTTCCCCACCCGCGCCGCCCTGATCGACGCGGTGTTCCAGGACGCGCTCCAGGGAACGGTCGCCGCCGGAGAGGAGGCCCGGAGGGCGGCGGATCCCTGGGCTGGGCTGGCCCGCTATCTGGAGGCGGTCTTCACCGTGCTGGCCGCGGACCGCGGCGTCAACGACCTGATGACCACGGCCATCCAGGGTGTGACCTCCCTCGACGCCGTCCACGCCCACAACCACGAGACGGTCGCCCTGCTGGTGGACCGCGCCCAGCGGGACGGCGCGATGCGCCCCGACGTCACCGTCGAGGACATGCTCCTGAGCCTGGCCACGCTCGGACGCTCCGTCCCCTCCCTCGCAGCCGCCGGGCCCCCGCACGCCTGGCGCCGACAACTGGCCCTGTTCCTCGACGGCTTGCGAGCCGGGACGCGCCCCACCTCGGACCTCCCCGCGCCGGGTCTGACCGCGGAGGAACTGGCGGCCGTCCTCCTCGACCTCGGACCGCACCGCCAGAGCTGAGCCATGCTCCTCCCAAGTCGTTCCCTGTCGCTCGGCCGCGCTTCCGCGAAAGCCGGATGCCGGGCGACGTTGAACGCCGCGAACACCGCGAGCTCCGCAGGGACACCCTCACCAACCTGATCATCCGCAGGCACGGACACATCGTTCTCGCCTGCCGCCGCCCGCACGAAGTAGCTGTAGACACGAAGCCCCCGCCCCGGCAGCAGTCCGGACCAGGCGGGGGCTTCGTCATGCCCATCTCAATATTCGGCAAGTCGGCGACACGCTTTGCCGTCCGATGTAGCTTGACCGCCGATCAAACTCATCGGCAACAGGAGACCCGTGTCCGCGCCCCAGCCGCCCTACGGCTACCAGCCGCCCCGCCGGCCCATGTCCACCGGTAAGAAGGTCGGCATCGGCTGCGGCGGCATCGTCGGTGCCCTCGTTCTCCTCGGAGCGTGCGGTGCCGTCGTCGGCAGCGACGACTTCAAGGAGGGCTACAAGAAGGGCAGCGGCGCCACCGCCGGCCCCACCGCGTCCGCCAGCCCGACGCCCAGCCCGACCCCCAGCGGCCCCACGCCCAACTACATCGGCACGCATGTCGGCGACATACCCACCGCGGCTCGGATCGCCATCAGCACCCGCAGCGCGTTCGGCGGCATCTACACAGGCCCCGTCGGAACGCTGATCTGCTTCCAGGCCCCGGCAGCCGGAACCCCCATCGCTCCCACCAAGGTGATCGAGGTCTACGTAGCCGACGCCCACAACGTGTGCCCCGCTCACCAGGGCGACCTGCGCCCCGAGCCCACCCCCACCCCGGCACCCACCACCGCTGCGCCCGAGCCCGAGCCCGAGCCGACCAAGCCCGCCCCCGAGCCGGAGCCCGCTCGCACCACCCGCTCCACCACCAGCGGAGGATCCAGCGGTGGATCCAGTGGCGGATCTGCCACCTCCGGCGGATCCGGTGGGGGAGGCAGTGCCTACTACAAGAACTGCACCGCAGCCCGCGCCGCCGGGGCCGCCCCGGTCCGCCGCGGTGACCCGGGCTACGGCCGTCACCTGGACCGCGACGGCGACGGCGTGGGCTGCGAGTAATAGGCGACATAGCCAAGGCCATAGAGAAGGCCTGATCGTGCCCGGCCTCCTTCTCCTCGTCGTAGCGCCGTAATCGGTGATGTCGTCAGCTTTGCTGAGGCTCCACCATCATGGCCCTTCCCATGCGCTTGCCCTGTGCGTCGAAGACACCGATCCGGACCGCGTCCGTGGCACGCTGAGGCCACTGTGTATACGCCTCTCCGATCGCCTGGGCCTGCATGTCGGGGTCGTCCTTCTTCGGGTTCAGGTCGGTGTGGATGTAGGCGTACACCGCGTCTCCCTCCACCACGCGCTGCACCGCCTTCACGTGGCTCACGACGGACCAGTCCGAGCTGTTTTCGGAGGCTGCCCATGTCTTGAAGAGTTCGCCGTCCCTGGCCTCGTCCTGGTGGTAGAACCCGTGGGGCTGGGGTGTGAGACCGTCGGGTACGGCGAGGTCTCCCTTCGGATGGTCCTCCAGTGAGCATCCGGCCAGTGCAAGGAGGGATGCGATCAGCAGCAGACGGCGTGTGATCAAGGCGGGCTCCTCGGGTGCAGGAATGGGAGAGCCCCCACACCGTAGTCAGTGCGGGGGCTCGGGTAACAGTGGGGTGTTACATGGTCAGTTCGTCGGCCTTGTCGCCCCAGTTCCCGCCGTACGGGTAGCTGTAGCTGTGCAGGTTTCCGAGGCATGCGCCCAGTCCGGTGATGATGCACGGGTCCGGCATCCCGGTGCGCCAGTCGTAGAGTGCCGTGCCGCCGGACTCGTCGTTGTTGCAGGTGGACGACGCCTGGTCGCGGAAGGAGTAGTCGCCCAGGTTCTTCGAGCCGTCGCTGTAGAAGGTGAGCTGGCGGCCGTAGTACCAGATGTCGGCCCAGATGCGGGTGGAACGGGGTGTGGGCGGTGCCGTCACCGTCGACCGCGATGGCCATCGAGCCGGACTTGTGGCGCGGCCCGGCCACACGATGCGACAAACTCGCCACCGCCTACCAGGCCGCCCGCCGTCAGTCGGCACGGTCAGATTCCTGGGAGTGGACGACTTCGCTCTACGCAACAAGGGCGACTCCTACGCGACGATCCTGGTTGATCTGGAAGCCCGCCGCCCGGTCGACGTCCTGCCCGGCCGGGACGCTGAGCCGCCGGCCGCAGGGCTTCGCCGGCACCCGGAAGTGGAGCGGCGGCCGTTGGTCCTATTGGCGGTCACCGAAGAACCGGCCCTGCTCACACAGGGAGTCGAGCTCCAGGTTCTCCTCCTCGCTCAGCTGCGCGTCGAGCGCAACGTCGATGACGCGCCGGATCTCAGCCAGCCTGCGAAGGACGTCCCAGTCGAGGATGAACCTGCCGACGGTGCTCTCGTCGGCTGTTCCCGACCCCAGACGCGATCTGAGTCGGTCGAGAGAAACAACGAACTCGTTCAGGTCTTGCACAACCGCCACGGCCTGGTCGAGGGGGATGCGGACCTCTCGGAAAGTCATGTCCATCGGCCGAGTACAGCACATGTCGTGGACGGCTCAGCGCCTGCTTCTGATCCGATACCCGCAGCTCACCACGGTGACCGTTCCTCGAACGGAACTCCCCGGGGCGCAGGGCAAAGCAGGGCAGGGCGCGCACGCCGTGTCCACCGCGGGTCCCGTCCGTCGTGCCTCTCATGCCAGGGCGGAGCCGGCGCCAGCAGGTCACCCCGCTGCAACCGATCCGCTCCGCGGGCACGACTGAAAGCCGTCTCATCGACTCCCTAGGTTTCTGATTGGCTACCTGGCGGAGACGCGGTCAGTGTGTCGGCATGCAGGGGAGCAGCAGTGAGCGAGACGCGGAACGTGGCCAACGTGGCGGTCCGGCTGGGATTCGAGCCGGGCATGGTCGTACGGGAGATGGGCAACGACGACGACACTGATGAGTCGGTCCGCAACAGCATCGTGGAAAGGACCGGCACCGCCCTGGTCGACGAGGACCACGAGGAGGCCGCCGACGCCGTCATCATCTGGTTCCGCCTGGGTGACGGAGACCTCGTCGATTGCCTGGTCGACGCCGCCGACGGCCTTGAGGGCGGTGCCTTCATGTGGCTGCTCACCCCCAAGGAAGGCCGCCCCGGTTACGTGGAGCGTGAGGACGTCGAGGACGCCGCCGCGTCGGCCGGATTCCAGCAGAGGAGGTCTGCCACCCCCTCCCCCGGCTGGAACGCCTCCCAGCTGATCGCGCCCAAGCGGTAAGCAACAGCCCCGCACCGGCACGACGGTGCCCGCCCACCAGCCCTGAGGGTGGGCGTCCGCCCTTGGTGGCGGAACCCGCCCAGATCTAACCAACCGCTGCCACCACACCACCCATTCATTGGCCTGCTGGGCGCGGCACCGGCGTGGACGCTCCGCCTGTCCGCTAGTCGGTGTCCCGGCTGAAGCGGCGCGGTTTCCTGCCCGAGGGCGCGGCGGACGGCGCGGCCGCGTACTGGCTCTCCGAGGAGGCCCGCGAACTGCTGGAGGACGGCGACCGGCGGATCTACGGGGCTCCGCGCCGGTCCGAGGAGTGGCTGCTGGCCGGTCTTCTCCGTCCCCGAGCAGGAGCGCGCCAAACGGCACCTGCTGCGCTCCCGGCTCGCCCGGCTCGGCTTCGACACGGTCTCGCCGGGCGTGTGGATCGCCCCGGCCCACCTGTACGGGGAGACCCGGCGCACCTTCGACCGGCTGCGGGACGTCGGCGCCGGGTTCGTGGAACCGTATCCGCGGCCGGGGCGTCACCTGGTCCTATGACAGGAACCGAACACCCCCCGCACAGAGTCAGAGTCGAACCCATGCCCACGGATCCGGCGCCTGCCCCTGCCCCAGACAGGTCCCGCACGTGGCCGGGCGTCCTCTCGATGATCGCTTCCGGGCTGCTGGGCGCCGCGGCCGGATGCCTGGCGATCGCCCTCTCGTCCCGCGCACGCGCCTACTGCGACGCGGGCTGGGACTCCGGTGGTGTGGCCGAGCTGACCTTCCTGCTCCCGGTCCTGGTGGTGGGCTTCGCGGTGTGCGCCGTGGTGGTCGCGAAGCTCACGCCGCGCCGGCACCCGCTGCTGCGGATGGTGCCGGTGGTGCTCGTGCTGGGGTTGCTGGTCATCTGGTTCTTCGCCGTCGAGGGCACCCTGGACGGGTATCCGGGGGATTCGAGGCTGTGCGGGCCGGACAACGTGCCGCCGTGGTGGCCGGGGTGGCTGCCCGCGTGAGAAGCGGGTGCGGCGGCGTCGGACAGGTGACGCGTTCACCGTGCGGCAGTCGGCGCCGCTGACGTCCTGCGCGAACCTGTCAGCCGCCTGACGGTGGTCCGGGAGGCCGCTCAGACTGAGGCCGGCAGATCCGCCGTGCTGTCCGTACGGCAATTGCAAGCTCCGCTAGACACCCAGGTCCGCAGCGGACCGGACAAGCCTGAGCGGGGCACCGCGGCCGGCTCAGCGCCTGCCCCCAGCTCCCGTACGGAGTTCAGCTCGCACGCCTCTCCGGCCCCTCCACCGCCACTCCGCCCTCCAGTCGAACCAGTCGCCGCCCGGACCTACGGGCCGCCGACACCCAGACCGCCCCGGCGTACTCCCGGTGCAGCACGCTGGTGCGCGGCTCATGGAGCGACATCGGCTTCGGCCGCTCAAGGAGCGCCGCGTAGTGGTCGGCCGGCCTTTCGCTGTCCGCCGACACGACCGCAGAGGGGTGATCTTGTATTACGGCAGTTCGCGAACCTCCCGAGCTCGTCGCTCGCTCGCGCACCTTGTCGCCCTCGTCAGGAGACTCAGCGACGTCATCCTGAACACCCGCACCACCGCCACCGCAGCGGCGAGACGCCTCGCCGCCCTCTCCTCCACGACGACACCGCCACCCCCTGAAAGCCCAGACGCGTGTCCCAGTCGCGCAGGCCGGACCGGGCGGGATTGACGTCGAAGACCGGGAGATCGCACGCAGAACATCAAGTCAGTGCAGCCAAACACGCCTCGAAAACCCGCCCCGTCTGAAAAGGCACCAGCCCACCGCCCCGCGGGCAGAAGCCACCGGGCTCCGGACGAGCTGTAAAGCGTGACCTGATCCGCGCCGTCAACGGCTTCATCACCGCCTGCGCGGTGTCCGGGCGTGGAGCCTGGAGGCCATTCATAAGCCTGAGTGATCGGTTCCCGTGGAACTTTGGTGTTGATGAGCGCGGCGCGGGGCCCAAGGATCTACAGCAGGCCGAGAGCGCTGTTCGGGACGCCGTCGATCACGTCGCCCTCGCGGCGCGTCGCTCACTCACCTACAGATCCGGAGCACGCCTTGACCACCGTCGACACCGAAGACATTCCCGCCACGTCCGCCGACGAGAGGGTGCCTCTCCACCACACCTTCACCGACCAGGACACCTCCCTCCTCGACGACCTGGTCGCCGGCGACGGGACAAAGGTCCACTGGAGATACCGCTTGGGCGACGGGCTCGGCGGCTGAAAGGGCGGTCCGTAACGCATGGAGCAGTAAAGGGTGACGTGAGATCCGGCTCGTCCACCGGCAGCCAGGTGACGAAGACGTCCATGTCGCCCTCGCGGAGCCTGGCGAAGGGCTCGACGTACGGCGCCCGGCGCAGCTGCAGTTCCCACTCCGGATGGCGGCTCCGGAAGGTCTCCCAGTAGCGGTGGAGGGCGGGCACGTTGAAGGGCAAGCATCCCGACGCACAGACGCGCGGTCTTGCCTCGGGCGGCCATCCGAGCGCGGTTCGAGGCTCTCGTGCAGGCTGACGTAGACCGGCTGCAGATCCGTACGCAACTGTCGGCCGACCGGGGTCAGGCCGATCCGGCGTCGGTTGGAGCGGTCGAACAGCAGGCCGCCGAGTTGTCGCTCCTGACGAGTTAGGCGCGGGCCAGGGTGCCGATGCTGTCGATATGGACGATGTGCGGGTGAGCTAGCGCGCCGACGATGTCGGGGAACCCGTCGGCGGGCAGGGCCGCGGCGACGGCCACGCAGCACCTCGGCCCAATTCAGCGGCCGGCCAATGGTCCAGGGGCTAGAGAACAAGCTCAGTGCTTCCTGGGGATGTCGGTTCCGGACGGGCATACCGCGCCCGGACTGCTTCCACGATGTCGTGCTTGTCTGCTCAGTTGCCGGTAGCACGTAGGACACCCAGTGGCGTCTCTGACGACCGTATCTAGGCGTCGGGGTCCAGCGACGGCTGGGGTAGGCGACGAGTCGGAGAAGGTGCAGTCAAGAGGTCAGCGCACACATGGTCCGGACTGGGACGGGGCTCAGGTGGCGAGGGCGGGGCGTGGGGGTGCTCATCAGCAGGGGCCGTAGGCGTGGGCCGTCGGAAGGTTCGGCCGGCAGGCGTCACGCCGCGCGGTACGAGGCCGCAAGGGAAGTCGGCGGACCCCGGCCCGGGTGAGGCTGGGGTCCGGTGGGGCAGTGCGGGTCAGCGGGCCCGGATCGCTCCGCGGTCGATGAGGTCCTGGATGTAAGCCGGCCAGTCCCCCTCCAGGCTCGTGGTGATCGCGGCGTGGACGTCGGCCCGTACCTGTGGGGTGACGTGTTCGACTTCGCCGTTGCTGTAGTGGAGGCGTAGGCCCTCGCGGCTGGCGTCGCACAGGATGGCGTGGGCCTTCTGCATCAGCGTCATGTAGAGCTGCGGGACCTGGGCCCCCACCAGTTCGTCGATGACGGCCTCGTAATCGATCCCGAGCGCACGCCAGTCCTTGCCGTGCCTGTCGAGCCAGAGGGTGATGTCGGAGAAGAAGACGGCCTTGCCCGGCCCGTCGGCTCGGTCGCGGGCCAGACCCGTCGCGAGGTCGAGCGCGGTGCCGGCCTCCTTGCCGACGAGGTTGCGAGGGATCGTCTGCGGGGCGATGGCCAAGGCGCACTCTCCCCAGCCATCACGGGTCTGCTCCGGCCAGGGCAACCCCAGCACGAGCCAACCATCCGGATACAGCAGCGTGTTGCTCACCGTATTCTTCCCCCTCGGTGGTGATGGTCCGTGTGCTGGGTCGATCCTTCCGCGCGGCTGTGGCGTGGACAAGACGCCCTCCGGCCGCCCGGTCTGGAACCCGCCTCTGCCACGGCGTCGCCTGGACGCTCGTGCACCTGATCGAGACTGCTCCCGGCCCGGTGCCGTCAGCAACGAACACTGCACTTCGGGTCTCATGCCCGAATGATCGTCGCCCCCTGTCGTTCCTGGACAAGCTGCCCCGTTCCGTTCACCTGGCGGCCTTTCCTGCCGGCAGCGGCTCTGTGGGAAAGGCGATCGCTTCGTCAAACGGGATGCGTGCTCAGGTTTGCCGCTCCGGATCAACTGTTCCGCCGGTACGCTCCGGGTGCGGTCCCGTGCGTGCGTTTGAACGCGTTGGCGAAGGCGAACTCGGATGCGTAGCCCACCTGGGCAGAGATGGATCTCAACGGTGCGTCCGAAGTGCGGAGCAGGCGTGCTGCCGTGGCCATCCGCCACCAGGTCAGGTAGCCGAGGGGCGGTTGGCCGATCAGCAGGGCGAAGCGTCTGGCGAACGGTGCCCGGGAGAGTCCGGCTTCCGCAGCGAGTTTCGCCACGGTCCAGGGTGCTGCCGGGTCTCGGTGGATGGCGTGGAGGGCGGCGGTGACCGGTGGGTCGTTCAGTGCGCCGGCCCATCCGGTGGTTTCTCCTCGGGCGGGCTGTTCGGTGAACCAGATGCGCAGGATGTACAGCAGCAGTGTGTCCAGGAGGGCGGGGACGATTGCGTCCGTGCCCAGACGAGGGTTCTCCAGCTCGGCGGCCAGGAGTTGCACGGCTGAGCGCAGTTCAGGATGACGGCCCGAGTGTGCCGGCAAGTGGATCAGATCCGGGAGGGTCAGCAGCAGCGGGTGGGTGCGGGACGGGTCGAGTTGGTAGGCCCCGCAGAGCACTACGGTGACCGGACCGCCATCTCCGCTCCGGTCGACGCTGTCCGCGGCGTAGGCGTCGTACGGCTCGCGGTCGTCGGGTCCGCATGCGGGAGCCGTCACGAGGGATGCGGGGCTGTCGGCCAGGGTGTGCCCGCTGCCGTGGGGAAGGAATACCACGTCGCCCGCGCTCAGTTGGACGGGTTCCCCGTTCAGAGGCAGTAGCCAGCAGGACCCCTGCAGGATGACCTGGAAGCCCGCCGACCCGGGGACGGAGGCGAACTCCTGTCCCCACGGGGCGTGCCACCGCACATGCGCCGACCGGGGCCGGCCGGTCCGTGTCACCGCGACTATGTCGCTGAGTACATCCATGCGCCGAGAGTACGGGTGGGTGCGAGACGCACGCGCATGAACTGGGCAGTCTGGCACATGGATCGTCTCCGAATGCGGTCGTAGATTCGCGGCATGACGATGATGAAGACCGCGCGCATCCACGAGTATGGCGATACCTCCGTGATCCGCTACGACGCCGTCCCCCGTCCGCGGCCCGCCTTCGGTGAAGTGCTTGTCCGTGTCGCCGCGACCTCGTTCAATCCCACCGAAGCCGCTCTGAGAGCCGGGCTGTTGCAGTCGTTCTTCCCCGCGGAACTGCCTTACACGCTGGGCTGGGACCTCGCCGGCACCGTGACCGAGATCGGCCCGGGGACGGAGGGCTTCGCCGTCGGCGACCAGGTCATCGGGCGACTCGACGGCGGGGGTGCGGCTGCCGAGTACGTCCGCGCGCCCGCTGCCGTGCTGGTCGCCGCGCCGGCTTCCATCCCTCTCGCGAACGCTGCGGCCCTTCCCGTGGCCGGTCTGACGGCCTGGCAGGCGGTGTTCGAGCACGGGAAGGTGGGCGCTGGTCAGCGGGTGCTGGTGAACGGCGCGGGTGGCGGCGTCGGAGGCTTCGTGACGCAGCTTGCCACGTATGCGGGGGCGGAGGTGATTGCCACGGCCAGCCCTCGGAGCACCGAGGTGGTCCTGCGGCATGGGGCGGACCAAGTGATCGACTACACCGCAGGGCTGGTGAGCGCCGCGCTCGACGGCCCGGTGGACACCCTGCTCAACCTGGTCCCGCTGAGCCCACCGGCCGCCGCAGCTCTGCCACCTCTGGTGAAGCGCGGCGGGAGGATCATCTCGATCGCAACCCCGATCGAGCCGGCTGCCGACGCCGGGGTGAGCGCGATGCACATGGTCGCCCGCAACGATGTCGCACATCTTGCGGCGCTCGTGGAACTCGTAGACGCGGCCACGCTCAGCATCGACATCAGCGAATCACGGCCACTGACCGACCTCGCAGACGTCCACCACCTCAGCGAAACCGGACGGACCCGAGGCAAGGTCATCATCATCCCTTGAGCCCAGGTGACCGGCCCTTGATCTCGGGTCCCGCGCCGGCCGGTCGCTGGGCACGTTCCCGTGTACCTGGCCGAGCAAGGCCGAGCACGGCGCCGGCTCCATCAACCGGCCCCCGCCCGACCAGCTCGCACCACCACACATCCTCAGTAGACCGGGCGGAAGCCGTCGACAGATCGGGCCGTCTGGGTCGGCGGGCGGCCAGGTTGATCGGCGTCTCTTCGCCGGCGGCGCGGCCGGCCGGAAGGTTCTGGGCCGAGGTGGCGATCAGGTCGGTGGGCGTGCAGTCGAGGATGCCGCAGTCCCGGTGCGCACGAGTGGCTCGGAGGGCGCGGGAGCGAAGGCCTCGCGTACTGAACAACCGATTCCGGAAGCCCGAACGAAAATTCCCTTGCCTAATGGTCAAGAAGTGTTGACCATTGGGGACATGCCTACCGATGATCTTCCCGAGACGTTCCACGTCACCACTGACGAGCAGCTACGCGCCGTTTCCAATCTCACGCGCCACCGGATCATGGCCGTGCTCCGCTTCGAGCCCGCGACGATTACGCAGATCGCCGAGCGAGTGGGCCTCGCGAAGGGGAGTTCCAGCTACCACGTACGGCTGCTGGAGCGGGCCGGCCTGGTGAAGGTGGTGCGAACGCGGAAGGTCCGGGGGGTCACCGAGCGGTACTACGCAATGGCCGCGCGGGCGATCGTGCTGCCGGATCCGGGCGAGGGAGGGCCGGATGTGCTGATGCGGCATGCGGTGGCGGACCTGGAGGCAGCGCCGGTGGATGGCGAGCGGCACGTGCGGATGGCGCATCTGCGGCTCACCGAGGAGCAGTTCGCGGAGCTGGGGGCGCGGCTGCAGGCGCTGGCGGACGAGTACCGGGAGCTGTCCGATCCGTCGCTGCCGGACGCGTCACTCGTCTTCGCACTGTTCCACCCGGCATCGCGCGAGCAGGTCGAGGGGGACGCCAAGTGACTTCAGACGTTCGGAAGTTGCCGACCGGGTTCGGACGGCTGTGGACCGCGCAGACAGTGTCCTCGCTCGGTGACGGGGTGACGCATGCCGCGCTGCCGCTGCTCGCGCTGACGTTGACGCGGGATCCGATGGCGCTCGCCGTCGTCGCGGCCGCCGGAACGCTGCCGTGGCTGCTCTTCGGGGTGCTCGGCGGTGCGCTGGTGGACCGCTGGGACCGTCGGCGCACGATGTGGGTCACGGACGCGGCACGTGCGGTGCTGCTCGCGATACCGGCGGCAGCGGTCGCGCTCGACGTGCTGAGCATCCCACTGCTCGCGGCCGTCGCCTTCCTCCTCGGCCTCGGCGGACTCTTCTTCGACACCGCCGCCACGGCCTTTCTGCCGGATCTGCTCGGCCGCGACCCCGCGCTGCTGGAGCGCGCCAACTCCCGCCTGCGCGGCACCCAGACCGCCGCGTCCGGCTTCGCCGGACCGCCCGCCGGCAGTGCCCTGCTCGCGCTCGGGCGGGCGGTTCCGCTGCTCGCCGACGCGGTCTCGTTCGCGGTCTCCGCACTGCTCGTACGGTCGCTGCCTGCCGTACCCCGGCCCGTACCGCAGGCCCGTGAGTCGCTGCTGCGGCAGGCGCGGGCCGGCGCCTCGTACGTATTCCGGGATCGGTTGCTGCTCGGACTCGCGCTGCGTCCGGCGGTCGGGAACATCGCCTTCGTCGCCATGGAGACCGTCCTCGCCCTCTTCGCCCACGACCGGCTCGGCATCGACACCTTCGGCTTCGGCCTGCTCCTCACGGCGGAGGCCACCGGCGGTCTGCTCGGCGCGGGCATCGCCTCCTTCCTCGGCCGACGACTCGGCACCGGCGCCGCGCTGACCTGCACGGCCGCAGTCGAGGGACTCGCCATCCTGGGCCTTGCCGCCGCCCCGAACCCGTACGTCGCCGGCCTCGCCCTCGCCGTCTGCGGAGCGGGCGTGGGTGCCACGATGGTGCTCGCCCCCTCCCTCCGGCAGACGATCGTCCCCGCCCATCTGATGGGCCGGGTCGCCTCCACCTCCCGCATGCTCGGCATGTGCGCCGCCCCGTTCGGCGCCTTCCTCGGCGGCTGGCTGGCCACCGCCTACGACGTACGCACCCCGCTCTACACTGCCGCCGGCCTCCTCCTCACCATGACTGCCGTCACGTCGACCATGACGAGCAACCGCCGGGTTGAGGCGGCGCTGCGTGCCGCCGCCCAGGCCGATGATCCAGATCACCCGAACTCCCGGGATCGCGTTCAGGAGCGTGCCACCTCTCCAGGGGCGTCAGTCGATCAGGCTTGAGGCTTCGGCGACTACGGGAATGTCGCACGCTTCACATGACGCCCCCCACCAGCTGGACAGACGCCATGGAGTGCGGCACGGCGCGAGGCGTACGCCAACGACCAGGACACCGGGGGGGCCGGCACGCCCCAGTGGGGGCACCCGCCCGGTTCTCTACGGGCGGCATCATGATCCCCCGAAACCGGCGCGCCTGCCGCGACCGGCTCGACGCCGATCGGCTCCGCGCACTCGCCAAGCCGGGGATCGTCTGGGCACGGTGAGGACGGTGGGTCTGCCTAGGATGTCGGGTGGGCGGAGCCGTAGCGCAGAGGTCGACGCGCGCGGTCTCCAAAATCGCGAGGACGCCGGTTCAAATCCGGCCGGCTCCGCCCACACCGGGCTGGACGGGACAGGGCCGGCCCAGCCCAAGCGCCCAGGGCCTGGATGTGCCCAATTGGGCACAAGCGATCATGCGGAGCGGCAGCGGGTTTCGTCGGCCACACCCCGTGCGGTGCCCCGGCGTCCAGCAGTACGGGCAGCCGTGGCCCCGTGGGGGACTTCTGGCCCGGCAGCTTCGCCACCCCGAACATCACGATCCGCCTTCAGTAGCCGCATCCAACGCTCCTGGTCCGCCTTCGCCCGAGCGCCTGACGCCAGGCGCCGGCCGGCACCAACACACAAAACCGCACTGTCTCTCAAACCACTGTCACGAAACGAAACCGAGAGATCGCAACGGATGGAGGGGGGGGAACCGTTCACGCATGGGTGCGTGTCTCCGAGCACACAGCAAGACGTGTCCGGGCGGGCCCCGGCTCGATCCTCAGGGGGGATCTTGACTTCATCGCACCGCGGACGACTGCGTGCACTGGCCGCCGGCGGCGTACTCGCCCTGGCCGCCGGCGTCCTGGCCGCCGCCCCGAGCAGCGCAGCCCCGCAGCACCTCATACCCGGCTCCGCCCCCGCCCGGCCCGCGGCGGGCCCGGCGGCGGATTCGGACTCCGAGGCCGCACCGCGCAGCGACCGCCAGTACCCGAGCGTCGTCCTGCCCGGCCGCGCCACGCCCCTCGCGCGGGTGGCCGCCGCGGCCCCGCCGCGGCATGACGTCGACGGCGACGGCATCAGCGACATGATCGTCATGGAGTACGACCAGAGCACGGGCGTCTACCTGTCGTCGATCTCGTCCTGGAGCGACTACGCGATCTACAAGACCGATCCCGAGTCCTCGTTCAAGGACCTGCTGCCGGTCGGCGACGTCGGCGGCACGACCAAGGCCGAGCTGCTCTCCCTCTCCTTCGACGGCGTGCTCACGCTCTACGAGGCCGGTCTGAAGAGCACGTCGGCGCCCCTGTGGTCCGGCCGCGGCTGGCAGAAGTACAACCGCCTCGTGGCCACCGGCGACGTGACCGGGGACCACCGCCCCGACCTGCTGGCCCGCGACCACGCCGGCGACCTGTGGCTGTACACCGGCACCGGGAGCGTCAGCAACCCCTTCAACACGCGGGTCAAGGTCGGCTCCGGCTGGGGGATATACGACCAGATCGTCGGCGCCAGCGATGTCGACGGCGACGGCCTCGGCGACGTCCTCACCCGCACCCTGACCGGCGAGCTGTGGTTCCACAAGGGATCCGGCAGCGCCACCGCCCCCCTCAAGGCCCGCGTCAAGGTCGGCACCGGCTGGAACGCCTACAACGCGATCGTCGGCGCCGGCGACTACTCCGGCGACGGGCGGCCCGACGTGCTCGCCCGGGACACCTCCGGCCGGCTGTTCCTCTACAAGGGCACGGGGACGTCCACCGCGCCGTTCGCCGCCCGGGAGCAGGTCGCCACCGGCTGGAACGTGTACGACATGCTGGTCGTGCCGGGTGACATCGACGGCGACAGCAAGGGCGATGTGCTCGCCCGCCTCCCGAGCGGCGACATGTACCTGTACACCTCAACGGGCAACGCCGGCACCGCGACCTTCACCGCCCGGGTGAAGTTCGGCACCGGCTGGAACATCTACAAGAACATGATCTGAGTCGCGTCGCCGCCCGGTCGCGAAGCGGCGACGGCGCGGGCCCGTCCACCGGCACCAGCCGGCGGGCAGGCCCGCGTCCGTTGGGCTGCCGTGGCCCGTGGCCCGTGTCCGTGTGCCCCGAAGAAATTGCACCGGAGTGCGATGCGGGGCCGTGCAATGATCACGCGATGACCTTCTCATCATCAGGACGGGTTGCGACCCCGGTACTGGACATCGCCTACGAGTACGCGGGCGAACCCGATGCCACGCCGGTGATCCTGCTCCATGGATTCCCCTACGACGTAAGGGCGTTCGACGGCGTTGCCGCGGACCTGGCCGACCAGGGTGCCTACGTCCTCGCACCGTATCTGCGTGGCTTCGGGCCGACCCGGTTCCGTGACGGTACGTCGGTGCGCTCCGGACAGCAGGCAGCGCTCGCCCAGGACCTGTTCGACTTCATGGACGCGCTGGACATCGGCAGCGCCGTCGTCGCGGGCTACGACTGGGGCGGCCGGGCCGCGTGCATCGCTGCCGCCCTGCGTCCCGAGCGCGTCCGCGGCCTGGTCACGGTGGGCGGCTACAACATCCAGGACCTCGCCCACGCCGGGGAACCGTCGTCCCCGGAATGGGAGCGCACCTACTGGTACCAGTACTACTTCCACTCCGAGCGCGGGCGCCTCGGTCTGGAGCGCAATCGCGATGAACTGTGCGAGCTGCTCTGGCGCACCTGGTCGCCGACCTGGGCCGGTGCGAGCGCGGCCTTTGCCGCCAGCTCCGCGAGCCTGCACAATCCCGACTTCGTCGACGTGGTGATCCACTCCTACCGGCACCGGTTCGGCCTGGCCGAGGGCGACCCCCGCTACCAGGAACTCGAAGACCTCATCGCCGCCCAGCCGCCGATCTCCGTGCCCACCGTCGTGCTCGAAAGCGGCGACGACGGCGTATGCGGTCCGAGCGCGGCAGAGGACCGCGACCACTTCACCGGGCCGTACGAACACCGGCTCCTGCCGGGAGTGGGACACAACGTTCCACAAGAGGCCCCCGCAGCATTCACCGACGCCGTGGCCGGCCTGCTGGCCCGTTAGGCAGGCCGCGTCGACCGCGTTTGCGAGTTCGTCTCTTACCTACTCGGGGGAACCTTGCCTTTCACGCACACGGCCGAGGCCGCACGAGCATGGGTCCACGGTTGGACCGCTTCGCGCAGCGCAGCCGAACCTGTGCCCCATGCCTGGGGTTTCACCATCGACGTCGGCCTACCCGGACACGTCATGCGCCACGTCCTGCATTCCGCGGACGAAGCGACCGTTCGCAAGGTCACCGAGCACGCCACCGCGCCCGGTGTCTGGCTGAAGGCATTCGTCCCACCGGAAACACTCGAACCCTGGCTTGCCCCCGGCTGGCACCTCGCCGGTGGAGCCGGCTACCTGATGTCCGCCCCGCTACCCAACGCCCACGCCCGGGCCCGGGCCCTGACCGAAACACCCGACGGTTACCGGGTGACCACCTGGACTCGTGCCGGCGTCACCCGCGCCCTGGTGCGCACCGCCGACGGCGCATTCGCCGCGCGCGGCCAGATCGCCGTCACCGGGCTCAGCGCCGTCGTCGACCAGGTGGAGACCGACCCGTCCCACCAGCGCCGCGGCCTGGGACGCCTGGTGATGCATCGGCTCACCGCCGCCGCCGCGGGGCAGGGGGCCACGGCAGGCGTACTGGGCGCGACGCCGGAAGGCCGAACCCTCTACGAGACGATGGGATGGCGCACACTGGCCCCGCTGACGGGCGCCATGCGGGGTCCGGACTCGTCCGAGACCTGATCGAAGATCAGAACCTGGGGGCACGGAAAACAGCCCGCTCAACGCCGGCACAGCAGCTCCGCCATCTCGCGCGCCTGCCGCGCCGGCAGGGGGCCGGGTGAGAGTGCCGCCACCGCCGTCGCGCCCTCGAAGAGGATCAGCAGCTGGTCCGCCAGCTCCGGAGAGCGGGAGCCCGGCTCCACGATCCCGGCCAGCACGGAGCGCAATTCCGCCCTGTGACGGCGTACCACCTCCAGCACACCGGCCGGACCGGAACCGAGTTCGCCCCACGCGTTGAGGAACCCGCAGCCTCGAAAGCCGGGTTCCGAGCACCACTCGGCCAGCCAGTCGAAGACGGCCGGCAGCGGATCCGAGGGCC
Source organism: Streptomyces sp. NPDC059989 (assembly GCF_042736975.1). NCBI lineage: Bacteria > Bacillati > Actinomycetota > Actinomycetes > Kitasatosporales > Streptomycetaceae > Streptomyces > Streptomyces sp. NPDC059989. The sequence continues at coordinate 99,128 of NZ_JBHWUO010000024.1, read as the reverse complement.
GGGCCGCCACCGCTGCCCGAAGGCTCGTCGTCCAGCGGGCGGCGCGGCGCTCCAAGTAGGCCGCGACCAGTACGTCCTTCGCCGGAAAGAGCCGGTAGAGCCGCTTGAGGGGGACCCCCGAGGCCGTGCGGATCCGGTCCATTCCCACGGCTCGGATGCCATGGGCGTAGAACAGTTCTTCCGCCGCGTCCAGCAGGCGGGTCCGGGCCTTGTCGTCGTCTTGAGGGTCGTTCATGGGGCGTCAGCGTAATACGAGTCCCGCCGGGAAGAATGAACCTTCTGCCGTAGCGGCGCATAAGCGGAGTGCCCCATTGGGGCAAGCACAGGGAACCGCGGAAAAACCTATGGCCTGAAACATCTATGCCCCCCATCAGGCTCCCTATTTGCCCACCCGGAGCGTTTCGATCTAGCTTCAAGGAGCGGAACAGCCGAGGTCGGCGGGACATTGTGGTCCGGTCGCCGATTCCCGGCCGAGGTTGCCGGGCCGGTTCGTTCGGCCACCGGCAATCGGTATTCCGCATTCCATTTCTGCTCGAAAAGGGAGAGGTGTCATCAGCGTGCCCAGCACCCAGACCGCATCAGCGGCGGACCGGACGGCACTGTCCAGCAAGGCTCCGCCCCGGCCGCCGTGGGCCACGGTGGCAGTCGCCACCGCGGCGGCGGTTTCGGGGCTGGTCGCCCTGGTCGGTCTCGGGTTCGTCATGGGACAGGCCCTGCTCATACCGCCCCTCGCGGCGAGCGCGGCCCTCGTCTTCGGCGCACCCGCCCTGCCGCTGGCGCAGCCACGCAGCGTGATCGGCGGTCAGCTGTTGTCCGCCTGCGTGGGGTTCGCCGTGTACGCGGTCGCCGGGAGCTCGCTCTGGGCGGCTGCCGTCGCCGGCGGTATCTCCCTCGGGGTCATGATGGCCGCCCGAACCCCGCACTCGCCGGCGGCGGCGACCGCCGTGATCGTCGTCCTCACGCGGCCGGACGCGTTCCTCTACCTGCCGCTGCTCGCCCTCGCGGCAGCCCTGCTGGTCCTCGTGGGCGTGCTCGCCGCACGGCTGCGCCCGGGGCCCGCGTACCCCACGTACTGGTGGTAGCAGGCGGCCCCTGTGCGGCCTCTGCCCCGGGCCCGGCCTTCCCCCAAGGGCCGGCCCCTCCCCCGCGCCCATCCCTTCCGCTTACAACCAGTCAAGAGGTAGTCGACTATGACCCTTCGTATCGCAGACGTCGAGATCCCGGACAGCCGGCTCGCCAAGGAGGCCACCGAGCTGATCCGTGAGGCGACCGACGACCTGATCTACCACCACTCGCGCCGCGTCTTCCTCTGGGGCTCCCTCCAGGGACGCAACCGCAACCTCGCCTTCGACTCCGAGCTGCTCTACGTCGGCGCCATGTTCCACGACCTCGGCCTGACCGAGCCCTACCGCGACAACGACCAGCGCTTCGAGATCGACGGAGCCGACGAGGCGCGCAAGTTCCTCCTGGCCAACGGGATCGAGGAGGACCGGGCCCGGGTGGTGTGGGAGGCGATCGCACTGCACACCACCCCCGAGATCCCCACCCGCATGGCCCCCGAGATCGCCCTGGTCACCGCCGGAGTCGAACTCGACGTCCTGGGCATCGGCTACCACGACGTGTCCGACGAAGTCCGTGCCGCGGTCGTGGCGGAGCACCCCCGCCCCGACTTCAAGCGGAACATCGTCCAGGCGTTCAACGACGGCATCACCCGTCGCCCGGCCACCACCTTCGGCAACATCAAGGCCGATGTGCTGGAGCGCCTCACCCCGGGCTACGTTCGCCCCAACTTCGTGGAAATCATCGAGAACTCCCCCTGGGCGAACTGAAGCCCCTGGCGACCGAAGCCCACGAAATTCCGTGGGCCCCGATGAATTCCGCATGAACTCCGTACCTACTCTCTCCAAGGGATTTCCGAGAACCATGGCAACTCGCCACGCCACCCTGTCCCGCAGAATGAGCTGGGGCGTCTCCTCAGCCATCGCGGCCGCCCTGCTCACCACCACCCTCACCTCACCGTCCTACGCGGGCACCCCGGACGCGTCCCTCGACGGGCGCGGCGGCGACAACGCGGTCCTGATCTGGAACCGGCAGATCGCCACCGCCCTGAACGTGAACAACCAGGGCTCACCGCACCCCACTCCGCCCCCCGTCGGCGCACGCACCTTCGCCGTCGTCCACACCGCGATCTACGACACGTGGGCCGCGTACGACCGCCGGGCCGTGGGCACCCAGCGCGGCGGGGAGCTGCGCCGCCCGTGGGCGGAACGTACCGAGGCCAACAAGCGGAAGGCGGTCAGTTTCGCCGCCCACCGGGCGCTGAGCGACCTCTTCCCCTTGCAGCAGGCCTCGTTCGACGAGCAGCTCCGCGCGCAGGGCTACGACCCGGCGGAGGCCAAGTCCCAGGCCCCGACGCCGGGTTCGCCGGCCTCCGTGGCGGCGACGGCGACCGACGCACTCCTCACGGTGCGCCACGCCGACGGATCGCAGCAGAAGGCGCAGCCGGCGTACGCCACCCCCGAGGGCTACTACCAGCCGGTCAACCCGCCCCAGGACATCAACGCGTTCGACAAGGCGGCCCTGGTCGCTCCGGACCGCTGGGCTCCCCTGACGGTCGGCGGCTCGACCCACAAGTTCATCACCCCGCACTTCGCGACGGTCAAGCCGTTCGCGATCGACGACCCGGCCGCGTACGTCCCGCCCGCGCCGCCGAAGTACGGCTCCGCCGAGGCGAACGCAGCCATCGACGCACAGATCCAGCGCAACGCGAACCTGACCGAACGCCAGAAGGCCATCGCCGAGCACTGGCAGTACCGGGGCAGCAGCTCCTCCTCGATACCGCAGGAATGGGCGGCCTTCGTCTCCAAGCGCGACCGCCACTCGCTCGACGAGGACGTGAAGATGTACTTCGCGCTGAACCTCGCGCAGGGCGACGAGGCAGTCGTCGACTGGAAGACCAAGGTCGACTACGACTACGCCCGCCCGATCACGATGATCCGCTACGCCAAGGCCGGCGAGCAGATCCAGGGCTACGCCGGCCCGGGCAAGGGAACCCAGACCATCGACGGCTCCCAGTGGCGGCCCTACCTCAACACGCCCGCCTTCGCCGCGTACGGATCGGGCCACAGTGGCTTCACCGCTGCCGGGGCCGAGACCCTGAAGCAGTTCACCGGCTCCGACCGCTACGGCGCCACCGGGACGATCAAGGCCGGCAGCTCCAAGATCGAGACCGCTGCCCCCGGCCAGGACATCGGCCTGAAGTGGAACACCTTCAGCGCGGCCGCGCAGGAGGTCGGAGAGTCCCGCCTGTGGGGCGGTGTGCACTGGGAGTTCGACCACACCGTGGCCGACGAGCAGGGCCGCAAGCTGGCCCGTGACGTCTGGGCCAAGAGCCAGAGCTACATCAACGGAACGCACAAGGAGACAGTCGGTGGCTGAGATCGAGTACATCAAGAACGTGTTCCGCAGCGGGTTCGAGCTGAAGGACATCGAATGGTCGACCTGGGCCGAGCCCGGCCGGGTCGGAGTCGAACACCACGTCCTGTGGGCCCCCGACGCGGAAACCGGCGAGGACTCCGTGGGCCTGCTCCTGCGCTTCCCGCCGACCGCCCACGGCGACTTCCACGAGCACACCGGCTACGAGCTGATGCTCGTACTGGACGGTCAGCTCGACCACAGCGACGGCACGTCCTTCGTCAAGGGCGACCTCGTCGTGGAAGGCCCGGGCACCGAGCACCAGATGTCGAGTAGTTCGGGCTGCACCGTCCTGGCCATCCGGACCCGCCCGGCCGAGGCCCGCGAGCCGCAGAAGCCCATCCGCGAGGTCGTCTCCGCCGCTTCCTGACCTCGTACACAACCTCGTGAACATCGTTGTACACACCGCCTGAGGTCCCTCGGGACCGGCAGGTGAGAGCGGCGTGCTCCGGGCGTCCTACCGCCCGGGGCACGCCCCATCGACCGGACACAGCACCACGGCATCCCTGGGAAGTGACACACATGATTCTGGACAGGCCCCCACAGGATATCTCCCCGACCCCGGAGCGGAAGAGACGAGTTCTGGTCTCCAGCACCTCATCGGACTCCCACACGTGGAACCTCGTCTTCCTGCAGATCCTGCTGGAGGAGATGGGCCACGACGTGGTCAACATAGGCGCCTGCGTGCCCGACGAGCTGCTCATCGCGGAATGCGAACGCGTCCAGCCGGACATGGTCGTCATCAGCAGCGTCAACGGCCATGGATTCCTCGACGGCAGGCGCCTGATCTCCCGCCTGCGCCGCACCGAATCGGTGTCCCGGCTGCCCGTCGTGATCGGCGGCAAGCTCGGTACGCGCGGAAGCGAAGGCGAAGGCTTCGGCCCCGCGTTGATGGACGCCGGATTCGACGCGGTCTTCGAGGACGGCGAAGGCATCGGCAGCTTCCGCGACTACCTCGCCATGACGGGGGCGCCCGGAGTTCTGGAGCCCGTCGCGTGAGCGTCGTCGCTCCCACGGAGCCGCCCCCCTTCCCGCGGGTACGGTTCGGCTCCGCGGTCCGGACCGCCGCGCAGCAGGGCCGCCTCGTCGTCCAGCCCCGCATGGGCATGCCGACCGTGGCCGAGATGCGCCGGGGCCTCGCCGCCGTCCAGGCGGCCCGCGCCACCACGGTCGGCACCATCACCCTCGACAGCTACACGAGGGTGGGTGACCACGCATCGGCACGCCAGGCCCTGGCCGCCGGCAGCGACCTCAACGGCTTCCCGATCGTGGCCCACGGGGCCACGACCACCCGGAAGATGATCGACAGCCTCGGCGATCCCGGGTTCGCCATCCAGGTGCGCCACGGCTCCCCGCTCCCGCTGGGCATCGTCCGCGCGCTGCTCGACGCGGGACTCGACGCGACCGAAGGCGGCCCGGTCTCGTACTGCCTGCCCTACAGCCGGACCCCGCTCCACGAGTCCGTCGATGCCTGGTCCCGTAGCTGCGCGCTCCTCGCGGAACGCGTCGAAGGGGCCCACCTGGAGAGCTTCGGCGGCTGCATGCTCGGCCAGCTGTGCCCACCCTCCCTCCTGGTCGCCCTGTCCGTTCTGGAAGGCATCTTCTTCCGGCACCACGGACTGACCAGCATCTCCCTGAGCTACGCGCAGCAGACCAGCTTCGGCCAGGACGTGGAGGCGCTCGCGGCCCTGCGTCGGCTGGCCGGGGAATTCCTCACCGGCACCGAGTGGCACGTCGTGCTCTACACCTACATGGGCGTCTTCCCGCAGACCTCCGAGGGCGCCCTGGACCTGCTGCGCAGCAGCGCCGTTCTGGCCCGGGTGACGGGGACCGAGCGGCTCATCGTGAAGACCCCGGCGGAGGCCCACCGGATCCCCACCATCGCCGACAACGTACAGGCGCTGGAGGAAGCCGCCCGGGCCGCCTCGACGGTCCTCGACGGCGCCGCCCCGATCAAGACGCCCGGCCTGCTGGGCGCCGACCCCGTGAGCGCCGACCCGGCGGTGACCGACGGAGCCGAAGCGATGTACGAGGAGGCGCGCGCCCTGGTCGACGCCGTCCTCGAACTCGACACGGACCCCGGCCCCGCCCTGCTCAAGGCCTTCCGCCGCGGCTACCTCGACGTCCCGTACTGCCTGCACGCCGACAACGCGCAGCGCTCCCGCGCCTACATCGACGGCGAGGGCCGGCTGCAGTGGCTGTCCGCGGGCGCCATGCCCGTCCGCGCCGTCCCCCCGACCCGCGCCTCCCGGCTCACCGCCGACGGGTTCCTGCGCATGCTCGGCCACGTGCAGCGCAGTTTCGACGGACCTGCCCTCGACCGCGCGGACGCCGGCCGGCACGCGCTGGGCCCGTCCCATTCCCAGAAGGGCTGACCCCGATGACCAACCATACGACCGCCCCCCTGACACTCGCGGTGATCGGCACCGGACCGCGCGGGATTTCGGTCCTGGAGAGCCTCGCCGTCCAGCTGGCCGCGTCGGATCCGGCGCGCCCGGTACGGATCCACGCCATCGATGGTGTCGAAGTGGGCGCCGGCCGTGTCTGGCGCACCGACCAGGACGACTGGTACACGATGAACACCGTGGCCGGCCAGATCACCATGTACTCCGGCAGCCCGGACGGCGGCCCGTGGCGGCCCGGAGCCGGCCCCTCCCTGGAGGAGTGGTCGCGCGCCGAGCCGGGTGAGGTCCCGCTCCACACGGACGGCTACGCCACCCGCCGCACCTACGGGCGCTACCTGCGGTCGGTCTACCGGACCATCGAGGAGCACCTGCCCGCCCATGTCGAGCTCATCGGCACGAAGGCCCGTATCACCTCGCTCGCCGCACGCCCGGTGGGCGGCTGGTTCCTCGAAGTCGACGCCCCGCCCCACCTGATCGCCGCCGACCAGGTGCTGCTGGCCACCGGCCACCCGAGGAACACCCCCGACGCCTTCGAGCAGCGGATGCTCGACTTCGCCGCCGGACAAGGCGGCCGCGTCCGGTACGTGTGCGGCGACTCCGCCGCCGACATGGACCTGGACGAGAGCACCGTCGCACCGGGCAGCACGGTGGCGATCCGCGGCCTCGGCCTCTCCTTCTACGACGTGATGCTCGCGCTCACGGTCGGCCGTGGCGGGGAGTTCAAGCGGACCGCCCGAGGAGACCTCACTTACCTGGCGAGCGGCCGCGAGCCGCACATCGTGGCCGGCTCCCGCAGCGGACTGCCGATCCCGGCGCGCGGCGTGAACCAGAAGGCTCCCGACCACACGCACCGCCCCCGGTTCCTGACGAAGGAGGCGGTCGCCCGGGCGCGCACCCGCCGTGCCGGCCGCACGGGCAGTGGCCAGTTGTCCTTCGCCGAGGACGTCTTCCCCCTGCTCCTGCTGGAGCTGGAGGAGGTCCACCGTGAGGTGTGGCGGCGCAGCGGCGCGGATGGCCCGCCCCCCGAGCTGGACCTGCGAAGGCTCGCGCGCCCCTTCGAGGGAGAGACCTTCGCCGGCCCCGGCGAGTTCACCGACCGGCTCCTCGCGCTGATGCGCGCCGACCTGGCGGAGGCCGCTCTGGGCAACAGCCACGGACCGCTGAAGGCGGCTCTCGACGTCCTGCGCGACATCCGCAACGTCGTCCGCGAGGCGGTGGACTTCGGCGGGCTGCTCCCGCGGTCCCACGAAGAGGAGTTCGTGCTGGACTTCCTTCCCGTCAACGCGTTGCTGTCCGCCGGCCCGCCCGCCGAACGGGTCGAGCAGCTGGTGGTGCTGATCGAGTCCGGAGTGGTGGAGGTGGCCGGTCCCGGGACACAGTTCACCGCCGACGAGGAGAGCGGCCGGTTCCGGGTGGGCTCCGCGCAGGTCGAGGGCTCGGTCCGGTTCGCGACCACCCTGATCGACGCCCGCATCCCGACTCCGGACCTGCACCTGGACGGTTCCGCGCTGATGACCGGCCTGGTGACCCGCGGCATCGTGTCGGAGTACTTCCGCACCGGCCCCGACACCGGGCCGCCCGTCCCGACCGGCGGCCTGAACGTGACCACGGCGCCCTTCCGGGCCATCGCGGCGGACGGCAGGGTCCACGACGGGCTCTACGCACTCGGGATACCCACCGAGCACACCCGCTGGTTCACCCAGGTCGGCAGCGGCAAGCCGGGCTTGAACACGCTGTTCCGCCAGGACGCGCAGGCCATCGCCGAGGCGATGCTGCACCCCCTCGCCCCGGCGGCCGAGCCACCGGCACCCGCCGGCCGGGCCACCGACGACCACCGGGTCCTGCTGGGCAAGGGGCAGACCTCATGACCACCTTGACCGCGACCGAGCGCTTCCGCGCCGCGCGCGACACCCTGCTGACGCACCGCACCGACCTGCAGGCCGCCCGAGCCGCCTTCGCCTGGCCCGAGCTGGTGCGGTTCAACTGGGCCCTGGACTGGTTCGACGTCGTCGCCCGCGACAACCACCGCACGGCACTGCACCTCATCGGCGACGACGGCGACACCCTGCTCACTTACGCCGCGCTGTCCCGGCGCTCGGATCAGGTCGCCCTGTGGCTCCGGGAGATCGGAGTCAGGCGCGGGGACCGGATGCTGCTCGCCCTCACCAACGTGCTGCCCCTGTGGGAGACGATCCTCGCGGCGATCAAACTCGGCGCCATCATCGTCCCCACCTACCCGAACGCTCCGCCGGCCGACCTGGCCGACCGCATCCACCGCGCGGGCATCAGCCACGTCCTCACCGAGAGCGCGCTGACGGGGAACTTCGCCGACATCTCCGGAGGGTGGACACGCATCTGCACGGGGCCGCCGGTCGCGGGCTGGGCCTCGTACGAGGACTCGTACGGCGCACCGGAGGGGCCCTTCGTACCGGGGGCGCCGACCGGGGCCGACGACCCGCTCTTCTGCTACTTCACCTCGGGCACCACGTCCAAGCCCAAGATGGTCGTCCACACCCATACGAGCTACCCGGTCGGCCACCTCTCCAGCATGTACTGGAACGGAGTCCAGCCCGGAGACGTCCACCTGAACATCTCCGCGCCCGGCTGGGCCAAGCACTCGTGGGGTTCCCTCTTCGTGCCCTGGAACGCCGAAGCCACCCTGCTCGTTCTCTCCTCACCGGAGGCCGGCCCGTCCGACATCCTCCAAGCCCTGCGCACGCGCGGCGTCACCACCTTCTGCGCACCGCCCACCGTCTGGCGCGGGATGGCGGCCGCGGGCCTGGGGAAGCGACCGGACGCCCTGCGGGAGGCCACGTCGGCGGGGGAACCGCTGGAGGCCGCGCTGATGGACCAGGTCGAGTCGTCCTGGGGCGTCGTGCTGCGCGACGGTTACGGGCAGACGGAAACGACCTGCCAGATCGGCAATCCCCCCGGGCACAGGCCCCGCCCGGGGAGCATGGGCCGGCCGATGCCCGGATACGAGGTCATCGTCGCCCAGTCGGGCAGCGGGACCCCGGCCCCTCCCGGCGTACCGGGCGAACTGTGTCTGGACCTCGCCAACCGGCCGGCCGGCATGCTCAGCGGCTACCTCGGTGACGGAGCCAAGACCGCGGCGGTCTTCGCCGGAGGCCGCTACCACACGGGCGACCTGGTCACCCAGGACGAGACCGGCGCCCTGCACTACGCGGGCCGCAGCGACGACATGTTCAAGTCCTTCGACCACCGCATCGCTCCCCTGGAGCTGGAAGCGGTCCTGTTACGCCATCCGGCGGTCAGGCAGGCCGCCGTCGTGCCCGTACCCGACCCGATCGGGATGTGGATCCCCAAGGCCTTCATCACCATGGCCCCCGGCCGGGAGGCGACGCGGGCGACCGCCCTGCAACTGCTGAGCCACGCCCAGCACGACCTCCCGGAAGAGAAGTCGGTCCGTGCCATCGAATTCGCCGAGGAACTGCCCATGACCGCCTCCGGAAAGATCCAGCGCAGCGTGCTGCGCGCGGCGCGGACCCTGGGCGGTGAGGAATTCCGTCCCGCGTGACGGAACAACCGCCGGTAGCGGCCGGTTGTTTGGAGAGAGCATGGAACACGCCGCAGGGCGCGCCATGCACAAGGCCGACCGGGGGAGCGGCCTTCTATGCAACTGCTGTGGCTCCAAACATTCATGGCCGTTTACCACACGGGGTCGTTCACCAAGGCGGCCCGCCAGTTGGGGATCACCCAGCCCACCGTGACCCAGCAGGTCCGGGGACTTGAATTGGAATTTGGCCTTCCGCTCTTCGAGCGCAGCCCGCGAGGGGTCGTGCCCACACCCAGCGCGACCGTCCTCGCCAAGGACGTCCAGGACTCTCTGAAGAACCTGAGCATCGCCATCGGCCGCCACTTCGGCGACGGGGAAGAGAACCGCCCGCTCCGGATCGGAGCAACACCGGAACTGGCCGCCGCACGGCTCATGCCCGCGTTATCCCGGCTGGCGGCAGGCGGAATGGACATCAAGACGTCGGTCGGAGTGAGCTACGAACTCCTCGACCGCCTCTCCGAGGGCTTCCTCGACCTGGTCGTCTCCACGATCCGGCCGCGTAGACGCGGACTGGAGGCGACCCCCCTGGCCGACGAGGAACTCATTCTCGCCGCCTCGCCCTCGATGGCACAGGAGATGTTCCCGCAGGGGGTGACCGAGGACGACGTGGATCTCGTCTCCAAGGCCCCGCTCATCGCGTACGCCGAAACGCTGCCGCTGATCCGGCAGTACTGGAAGGACGTCTTCGACGCCACGCCGACGGCGGCGCCCAGCGTCGTCGTACCGGACCTGCGCGCCGTCATGTCCGCCGTCATCTCCTCGGCGGGCATCTCGGTCCTGCCGCGCTGCCTGTGCTCGGCCGCCCTCTCCTCGGGGGCCCTCGTCACCCTCCTGGAACCGGAACTGCCACCCATCAACACCCTATACCTGGTGGTCCAGTCCGGAACCCTGGCCGACTACCGCCTCTCACAGGTCCACAGCCAGCTCCTGCGCAGCGCCCAGATGTGGGCCTGAGCCGCAGCCCCGCGCGAAGCCGCGCCGCAACGATGGTTGCGGGTGCCGGCTGTGTGTTCTGGTTGAACCCGCTGGGCCGTGGGACGAGGTCTGTGCCCACCGGCCCAGCGGGTTGCGCCTGGCACCGTCGGCGGCGCTGCCGATCGTTGGACGGCCGCTGTCACGGGTAGCGGCAGTGAAAGATTCCCCAGCTCGTGAGGCCGCTGCGGCATGCCTCCACCCAGAGCGGGAGATTCTCCAGGAGCCCCTCCAGATAGGCGGGGCGGATGACGCTGCCGAGTTCCCCCACGCGCTGCCCGGTCTCCTCGGTCAGGCGGAGGTAGTGGGTGAGCATCTGGTCGGTGCGGTCGTCGAAGTCGATGCGGCTCAGACCGAGTCCAGTGATCGTCCGACGGTAGAAGGCGGGAGTGGCGAACCCCTCCACCTCAAGGCGGGCCACCGCACGTCGCAACGCGTCGGGAGGGGCTGTGTCGGCTGCCATCAGATCGGTGAAGACCATCTCTCCCCCGGTCTTGAGGACGCGAACGGCCTCGCCGAGGAGCTGTTCGCGGTCGCCGCTGTGGCAGAAGGCCTCCTGTGACCAGACGACGTCGAAGTGGTCTTCGGGGCAGGGGATGTCCTGGAAGGATCCGGTGACGACCTCGATGAGCCCGTCCAGGCCCCGCTCGGCGTTGGTCCGGCGGTGGCGGTGGTTCTGCGATTCGCTGATGTTCAGCGCCACCACCTTGCAGCCGAACGTCCCGGCCAGGTAACGGGCGGGGCCGCCGTATCCGGAGCCCAGGTCCAGCACCGTGCTCCCCGGAGCGAGGCGGCCGGCGACCTTCGCCGCGGCCAGCTCCACCGTCCGCCTGGAGGCCACTGCGACCGACTCGTGCCGGTCGGTGTATACACCGGTGTGGATGTCCTCCCCGCCCCACACCTCGGCATAGAAGGCATCGACATCACCCGTCCCGTAGTAGCGGCGCGCCGCCACCTCGGCCCTCGCCGCACTCTCAGAACTCACAGCCGCCACCCCGCCGTCCGGATCCGGAACCGCCTGCCTGCCTGCCTGCCTGCCGGCCTGCCTGCTCAAAGCCACCCAGGTACCTCACCGTGACATTAGCCGGGCATCCCACAAGAAGTCAGGAACACCAAACCGGCCACCCCGCCTGCCGGGCCCGCCCCGGCGGGGGCGCGGAAGCCGGGGACCCTGCTCTCCGGCATTACCTGGTGGGCGGGCTCACAGGGTGCTGAAGGTCCAGGATGACCGCGGTTCCGGCCACGGATCGGTCCTCGTACATGGTGATCACCTGGCCGACCTGAAGATGTCGCCACTGTGAGGCATCGAGGGGAGCGAGTCGTACCGAGGCTCGCCCACCCGGCTCCAGGAAGGGCGTGAGCTCCACCCAGAGGCGTGCGATGTCGAGCACCGTTTCGCCGGTCGGGGTTCGGTTTCCGATGTTCCACATCGGCCTCAGGACGCCGGCTCCGGCAATGGGCGTCTGCCGTCGGGCTTCGGCAGCCGGACGGAGCGTGAGGTCGGCTCGGATGATGCCGTTTCGGGTCTCGTAGCTGCGCCAATGACACCAGGCCGCACTGGTCTCGAGCCGCATCTGCTCGGCGGCTGTAGCCAGGGTTTCCCAGAAGCCGAGGGGAAGCGGCTCGACGCCGCCGAGTTCCTCCAGCAGGCCGAGAGCCACTTCCCACTCGTCATGGGCGAGGTGGTCCCAGACGTCGTTCACCGTGATGTCGTTCTCGGTCGCGGTCTCTTCGGGCACCAGCAGGGAAGCGGCTTCCAGCAGCTTGGGGACGTCCATGCCTTGATTCTGGACCTCATGCCCGCCCTGGGACGACGTCATCCTTCGGCGGCGTCCTCGTCCTCCCAGCGGAGCAGGTCGCCCGGCTGGCACTGGAGCACCTCGCAGAGCGCGGCGAGCGTCGCGAACCGTACCGCCTTGGCGCGGCCGTTCTTGAGTACGGCCAGGTTGGCGGGCGTGATTCCCACCCGGTCCGCGAGCTCGCCCACGGACATCTTCCGCCTGGCCAGCATCACGTCGATGTCGACGGCGATGGGCATCAGATCACCTCGTCCAACTCGGCCCGCATCTGCGCCGCTTCGACGTCGCGCGCGACGGCCTGGGCGAGCAGCATCCGCAGCACGAGCACGATGAGCGCGACCCCGAGAATGGCCAGGCCCACTCCGCCCATGATGACGGTGACGCCCGGGTCTTCCCGCTGGCCCGGCGCATTGATGGCCGTGACCGCGAACCACAACAGGGCAGCCGCCACGATCGCGCCGATCACGGCGTCCACGTACCGGAAGGCGGCGTGTGAGAACACGGTTCCGCGTCGCACCATCGTCACCAGCCGCCATACGCAGACCAGGGCGACCTGCGCCGACACCATGCCCAGGATCACGATCACGCGCAGCGGGGTCAGCGGGAGCGACCCGTCCTCCGGGTCGGTGGCCAACGCCCACACCATCAGTGCCTGTACGAATACGGTGCCGGTGAGCACCACCGCGAGCACGGCGCGCAGCGCGCGCACTGTCAGCTTCCCCATGACCCATCCTTCCATCGACTCACGATGGGAATCTATCGATTTTCGATAGATGAAGCAAGGGCTCACTTCGCCAGCAGGTCGACCATCCGGCGCATCACGGGCACGGGCAGTGCGGGGTTTACGGCGGCCGCACCGGCGGTGTGGGAGTCGAGCAGCAGCCGGAGCAGGACGTCCTGCGGGAGGGCGGGATTGCGGGCGGCGAGGGCCCGCACGGAGGCGTCCGGGTCCTCGAGCAGGCGTACCGCGTCCGAGGGAGCGAGCCTCGGGTCCTGCGCCGCGTCCTCCCGGACCTCCTCGGACTCGTCCCGGCTGAACTCCTCGACCAGCTCGGGCGTGGATTCGGGATCGCTCAGGGCGAGTCGGCGGAGCCTCGGGTTCGGGTCGCCGGCGTAGCGGAGGAGTCCGGCGCACGGGAAGTTCGGGTGGGTGCGTGGGCGCCCGGGGAAGCTGAGGCTGCCGGTCCACCAGTGCCAGACCTCCAGGAGCATGTCCGGCGGCGCGTCGTCGCAGGACTCGGCGAGGAAGAGCCGCACCACCCGGTCCTCATCCTTGGCGAGGCGCGCGACGACGTCCGGTGGCAGGTTTCGGGCGCGGGCGACGCTGCTGCGTACGTGGGGATGGCTGGAGGCGGCGAGCCGGCGCATGGCCTCAGGGTCTTCGTGAAGGTCGGCGACCCAGAGCAGGACCATCGAGCGCCCGTCGCTCGGATCGAATTCGAGGCGGATGGCGGCCCGCTGCTCCTCGGTCAGGTCGGCCCGCACGGCGAGGGTGTGCCGGACCTCCCCGTCCTCGTCTTCGGCGAGGACTGCGATGGCCGCCGGGTCGAGACGGGGGCTCTCCGCCAGCCTCTCCCGGACTTCCTGAACCCCGTGCGCCGCGAGCCACGTTGCCAGTCCGGGCTCGAGGCGACAGATGTCGAGGGCCCGGCCGGCCGTGCCACCGAGCCGCTCGAAGCCGGCCGCATCCAGGGGGTGGTCCTGGTGGTGGCGGAGCCGGGCGGCGGTACGGACGTGCTGGTCGGAGTCGGCGAGCAGCCGTTCCCGTGCGGGCGGTGGGATATGGGGCCAGGCGGGGTCGCAGGCGGCGGCCCGGACGGCGGGAACGGGATCGGCGGCGAGGGCACGGAGCAGGATCACGGGCAGTCCGCTCAGCCCGGCGGCCTCGGCCCGGACCGACGGGGACTCGTCGGCGGCGAGCGCCTCGCACTCGGCGACGGACAGCGCTGCGCCCGCCCACACGGCCGCCTCCACGAGAAGAGCCCGGCGCGCACCGCTCGTCTCCGCCAGGAGGAGTCGGTTCCACTGGTCCGCGGTCAAGTCGTGTCTCGCCTCGACGAGCCGGCCCCGTACGTTCCGGTCAGGGTGGGCGACCGCGGCATCGAGGACCACGGCCGGAAGGTCCTGGCGCCACAGGAAACCGGGAGCAACGTCGAGCAGCCGGACCAGCAGGTCCTCAGGAGCCGCCCGGTTGTAGCCCAAGGATCCCCAGCCGTGGACCGGCCACACCACGTCGTCGAATGTCATGAGCACCATCCTGCCTGGCCGGCGGCCGACCCCGCTCCCATGGCCGTGTCCGCTGCGGGCCCTTGCACGCGAGTGTCTCGTCGCACCCGCGCGGAACGGCTTCAGGCCCGGAGCCTGGCCTCCGCCAGGGCGTCCTTGACCTCACGCACCACGCGGGCCGCGTCCTCGGGGTTGTTCACCACATCCGTGTGGTTCATGTCGACGACGAGGACCTCGCTGGCCGAGTAGTGCTTGTGCACCCAGTCGTCGTAGCCGGACCACAGCGTCCGGTAGTACTCGACGAGGCTCTCGTCCTGCTCGAAATCGCGGCCCCGCAGCCCGATGCGATGCAGCACCGTCTCGAAGTCCGCCTTGAGGTAGACCATGAGATCGGGTGCCTTGCGGTACGGCAGGCCGTCGATTTCGCGCATCATCTCGTCGAGCAGTCCCTCGTACACCCGCATTTCGAGGGAGCTGATCCGGCCCAGGTCGTGGTTGACCTTGGCGAAGTACCAGTCCTCGTAGATGGACCGGTCGAGGACGTTGTCGCCCTGCTTGTACGCGTCCTTGATCGAGGCGAACCGCGTCTGCAGGAAGTAGAGCTGGAGCAGGAAGGGGTAGCGCTTCGCCTGGATCTCCTCGGGGCTCGCCGTGTAGAAGAGCGGAAGGATCGGATTGTCTTCCACGCTCTCGTAGAAGACCTCGCTACCCAGCTCCTTGGCGAGCAGCTCGGCCACGCTCGTCTTCCCGATTCCGATCATGCCTCCGACGCAGATCACCGGCATACCTCACTTCTCCCTGGGGCTCTTCTGTTCACGGGGGGGCTGGGCGTCCCACCGCTGATACGCGTGGCGGCGGTCACTGGATTCCCCGGGATCTTCATGATCGGCGTCATGTGGTCCCCGTCTCCCCGTCCGGACGAAGGCCCCGACGCGCCCTCCCCGACCGGCGGCACTGACCGTAACGCGGTTGCCGCGTACAGCGACGAGCCACCGCCCGCGGCCGCCTCGAAGCATAAATGACGCCCCGCCCCACACCGGCCAGAGCACCGGCACACTCCTCACCTCGCTCTCCGGCGCCATCACCGTCGCCCCCCTCTTCTCCCCCACGCGAGGGAGGCGGGTGGCCCGCGCGGCGGATGTGACCGGTATGAGTGCTGGGGATTCTTGAGTGTCGGCAACGCGGAACCGGAGGTCACGGTGGCTGTTCCTACGCAATCACACACCCACACCGCCTCCAGCCCGCCGTTGCGGGACGCGGGGTGGGGGGTGTGGGCGCGGCGCTGGCCCACGTGGGTACCGCACGCGGCCGCGGTGTGGGGCGTGTTGTTCGCAGTAGTCCAGGTCACATGGGCCGCATCCGGCGCCACCGTGCCCTGGTCGCCGGATGCCGCGTACGCGCCGACGGTCCAGCTCCTCCTGGCGGCCCTCGCCGTCCTGGCTGCCGCGGCCTGCCTGGCCACTACCCGAACGCTTGCCAGGCCCGGCCGAGTGACGATGGCAGCGGCACTGATCCTGACGGTCCCCGTGTTCGTGATGGGCATGGTCAGCCTGCCGGCGCATTTCGTGACGTTGGCGTCGTTCTCCGGGGTGGAGAGTGTCACCGGCCTGGCGCATGTCCTGTTGAGCGCGGTGGGCTCCGCTCTTCTCATCCTCGTCGCGGTGTCGTACCGCCGACGGATGCGAGGCAGGTGCCCTCGGTGCGGACAGAACCACTCGGGCGGTTTTGACGGTGCGCTCGCCCACCCTGACCCCTCCCGCGCCTCGAAGCGAACCCGGGTCGCGGTCTTCCTGCTGATGTGCGGGCTCCTGCCGTGGGCGGGGGTCAAGACCATCTGGACGCTGGGTGGCGATGCGATCGGCGTCACGGCCCACGGGTGGCGGGAGATGAACGCAGGCGAGTCGGAACTCGCAAAGGACCTTGCGTCGGTGGGAATCGATGTCACCGTGCTGGCCGCGATGACCGCGATCTTCCTCCTGCTAGGACTGCTCTACCCCTGGGGACAAGCGTTCCCCCGATGGACCCTGATCCTCTCCGGGCGGCGAGTCCCACGCCTACTGCCCTTGCTGCCGGCGTGGTTGAGCTCCGTTGGCCTGTCGGTGTACGGAGTCTTCCTGCTGATCTACGCCTCGCTCAGCGCGACCGGGGTGGTGCCGAAGCCGAAACCGTCGGGGGCGTTCACCACCGGTTCCGGGATCACCTGGATGATCGCCTTCGGCGGTCTGGCCTTCGCCGGCCTGGGCTTCGGCCTCATCGCGGCCGCCCGTTCCTACTCTGCCCGGACCCTCCCCATCTGTGCCGGTGCCGCCGCCCGCGTACCGGCACCGCCGGCGTAGCGATCGAGCTCCGCCGGCCGCCGGCGGCGCGATCACGATCTACGGCTGGATCAGGTGGCCCAGGGCAGTCGTACGGCCTCGATTTCGGTGTCCTTGAGGAGGGCATCGACGAGCGGTGCTGGGCCGGCAACCTTGGTGGCCCGCAGGTCGTAGTCCGTGCAGAGGACCCAGGACCGGTCCTGAGCCCAGAAGTTGGTCGGGCTGGTGAACTCCCCGTCGGGGTGGTCGTACAGGGCCTCGGCGTCTGCGAGCCGGCCGGCCCGGACGCGCAGGTTGTCGAAATCCTGCTCCTCGAGCCCGAGCACCAGCGGGGTGTAGTAGGCGAGGCAGCGGGTGTCCTCACCCTGCGGACTGTGCTCGAGGAGGATCTCGACCAGCCGGTTCCAGTCGGCACGGTCCATGCTGCCCTCGGACGGCGACGCAATGCCGACCGGCCAGCCGCCCGTCATCTTGGTGCGGAGCGAAGGGAAGAGGTCGTAGCCGGGCAGGTGCCCCTCGGGCGCCACGGGATCACCGGTCCGCCGTGCGAGCTCCGCCCACCGCAGGCGGCGCCAGCGTGGCCCGGGGTGCTCGCCCGCGCTCATGGCGAATACGTCCGAGGGGTCGACGAACACCTCCGCGGGGTCGAGGCCCGGGATGATCTCGGGTCCGGTGCTGCCGCCGATCAGGAAGGCCTGTCGGTACTCGACGTACGACATGTCGGTCGGCCCGAGTTCGTGTTCGTACATGGAGTGGAGCACCCAGGCGGCGTCGGGCAGCGCAGGCGGCATGAACCCGGTGATCCCGTGGTCGTCGGCAAGTGCGCGCAGCCAATCGGCCTCCTCGGAAGCGGCGACCGCCCGGTGGCCAGAGCGGCGGATGTCTCGTACATCCGCTCAGGGTCTCACCCGCGCCGAGCGCCGCTGCCGGCACCTCCCCGGGCGGTCAGCCGATCGGCTGCCGGGACTCGGCCCGCACCTTCAGGGTGGTCTCGGCGACCTTGGCCAAGTCGACGGACCCGGGCTTCTGCTGCGCGATCTCCGGGGTGAAGACGCCGACCGAGGCGCCGGTGTTCCCATCCGCCCAGGCGCACATCGGCAGGGAGCTCTCGGCACCGCCCTGCCTCATGGTCAGCACCTGGCAGGACACGGTGACGTCGGAACCGGCGGGCGTGATGTCCCTGGCGGGGACCGCCAGGGACGCGCCTTCGGCGTCCGCCGCGCCGTCCAGCATCTTCCTGCGGGCGCCCTCGGGGTCCTTGAACTGGCCGTACATCCCGGAAATGACCAGGGCGCTCACTCCCTTCGGGGAGTTGGAGGTGTACTGGCCGACGACCGGCTTCGGATTGCGGATCTTCGAGTCGAAGGTGCCCTTCAGGGCCTTCTTGCCCTCGGTCTCCGAAAGGTCCTGGACCAGCTCGTACTTGCCGTCCAGCATGGTCTTGGGAACGGTGAGCCGGTACTGGGCCTCGGGGAAGCCGGCTCCGCTCGCCAGGGAACCGGCGCCCGTCAGCAGGTTCACGCCGAATCCGAGCGCGCCGAGCGCCACGAGCGAGCCGGCGACGATCCCGATCACCAGGCCCGTCCGCCTCTTGGGCGGCGGGCCCATCGGGGGCTGGCCCCACCCTCCTGGACCGGGGTACGGCTGCGGCGGGTGGGGGTGCCCCGGGTACGGCTGCTGGTGCGGGTGGGCTGAGGACTGCGGGGCGTGCGGGTGTCCACCGTACGGATTCGGGGGCTGCGGGGACCCGTAGGGGCCAGGGGGCTGCGGCATGCTCATGCCCGAACGCTACGTCAGCCCTGCGTGCCGGAGCCGATCCAGGGTGCGCCGGACGCCGTTCCTCGAGCTATAGCCATGTCTGGGTCACCACCTCGATCCCCGTCATCGGAAGGCCTCCGCCCCTGCCCGGCCTTCACCGCGCCGCACCCCGACTACCCTCAACTGCGAGAAGCCACTTCAGGAGCGGGCGATGGACAACGAGATTCAGCTGATCAGTGACGGTGATGGACTGGCGGTCATCGGGAATGCGGCGGATGTCGAACGCTTCCTCGTCTCGGAGGGACTGTCGTCGAAGGACCTCGGACTGCAACGGCTCAAGTCCGTTGTCGGTACCGGGGCTGTAGTCGCGCAGGCAGGTTCGGAGATTGCCGCCCACTCCGGTCGCTGGGTGAAGCTGACTCGGGAGTCGGCACAGCTCGTCAAGAAATACGGGCTGAGGGAAAGCTCGAAGACGGGTCTCAGTACAGGTGTCGTGAAGGGGCACAAGGGCCAGGTCAGGGGATTCGTCGAGTTCGCGAAGGGGCGCCGATCGCCTCTGACGAACCCGGCGAATCTTGCTGGTGCCGCGGGGATCATGGCGCAGGTTGCGATGCAACAGACCATGGGCGAGATCACCGCCTATCTCGCCACGATCGAAGAGAAGGTCGACGACGTGCTGCGCGCCCAGAAGGACGCTGTGTTGGCCCGCGTGATCGGAGTGGGTTTCGTCATCGAGGAGGCCGTGACAGTCCGAGAGAAGCGGGGCAGGGTCGACGAGGTTACGTGGTCGAAGGTGCAGGCCGCGCCGGCGACGATCGCGGAAACCCAGGCGTACGCACTGCGCCAACTCGACGCACTCGCCGAGAAGATGGAGCGCAAGACCAAGATCGGTGATCTCGCCACGGTGGCCAAGGAAGCCGAGTCCAGGGTTCGGGAGTGGCTCGCTGTTCTGGCGCGATGCTTCCAACTGCAGGACGCGATGGCCGTGCTCGAACTCGACCGGGTGCTGGACGCGTCTCCGGAGGAGCTGGACGGGCATCGCCTCGGACTGAAGGCTGCCCGGCAGGGCCGGCTGGAACACATCTCGCGCAGCACCGAGCGTCTGGTGGCCAGGATGAATGCGGCGGCCGGCACGGCCAACGCGAAGGTGTTGCTGCACCCGACCAAGTCTCCGGCTGTCGTCCAGTCGAGCAACCATGTCGCAAGCGGCGTCTACGACTTCCACGGGCGGCTCGGGATTGAGTCCGGTCGCCAGTCATCGGAGGGGAGACGATGGGTGGACGCGGCCGCGGAGGCGAGGGACAAGGCGCTCGAGACGGGAGCGAAGGGCCTCGATGCCGCCAGAAGCCTCGGCAACGAGACCCTCGACCGGGCCGGCTCGGTAAAGGGCAAACTCTCCAGCGGGATCGCCGGGCGAGCGCGTCGTCTGCGCGGGGACGAAGGGGAACGCGACGACGAGGACGGCTGAGTGAGCGCCGGTCGTCAGCCGCGCGTACAGCCCGACTGCACTCTCAACTGCGAAGAGCCCGATATCGTCCTGGCATGACACGTGAGTTCGATTTGGTGCGGGCGCTCGCTGCGGGTGTTGAAGGCCGCAGAGGTGCCTGGGAGTTCATCCGCCGGTTCGTTGCGAACTGGTCGGTCGCGCTTGGTGATGGCGACGGCTGGGACGAGGCGGATCTCGTGGCCGCGGAGGAGAGGCTCGGCTTCCGGCTGCCGCCGGCGCTTCGAGAGGCGTATCTGCTGCTCGGCCGCCGCCGGGACCTGACCGGCAACCATGACGTCCTGCTCGGCCCGTCCGAGTTGTATGTGGACGAGGCCAAGGAAGCGCTGGTCTTCCGGCATGAGAACCAGGGGGCCTCTTCCTGGGGCATCCTCCTCGACGAGCTGATGGACGAAGACCCTGCCGTCTTCATCAGAGCCGACTTGGCCGACAAGGCTGCCGAACACTGGGAGAGCTGGCTGGAGCGGCTGTCCCTGTGCTTCATCGAGATCGTGCTGTCGGAATCCCTGCAGGCCGATGACGAGCTCTGCGACTTCCTGAGCGACTTCGACGACTCCGGCGTTGACCTGCTGGAACGGAATTGCATCCGGCTGCCGTTCCCGGCCTATCCGATGGGCGACGAAGAGCACGCCATCCGCTGGTTCCTGGGCCATGACGTGCTCCTGCGAGACGACGACGGCACGGCTCTGCTGGCACGTGGCCGCACCGAAGCAGCCCTCGACGCCATGCGTGACCTGCTCCCGGGCGATTGGCTGAACGACTTCCGGTAGATCATGCTCCGACTTCTGTCAGCCGCCCGGCGCGGCGCCAGTGATCGTGCTCGGTCGTCTGCGGGGAGTCAGTCGGCCGCGGCCCGCTGCTCGGCGGGTGATCTCCTGGTTCGCACGAACACCGCAATCTGGCAGTCGGCGAACATCCGGCTCCCTGGTGGAGCCTCCGGCTTGATCGGTCCTCGGCCATCGCCCCCTTCATCCGGGCACCGCCTCCAGCAGCAGCGCCGGGAACCGTCGACTTCCTCAGCACCGGGGTGCTGTCAGCGCCTGCGCAACCTCTGCAGCCCGGCGCAGACTCTCCGTGGGGTGAGGCAAGCCGTCGAGCATGGCCATCCCCCTATCGAAGGCTTCCTGGGCCACCTCGTGGAAACCAAGCGGCACAGCAGCCTGTGTGATGAGGAAATATTCCTCGGTGACCCGCAGTCCCAGTCCGAGCCCCCGCCAAGGGATGGCCGGGCAGAGCGGTTGCGGTAGACCGAGATCGAGCGCCAGCTGATCGGTAGGCGGCGGTGGCGGCGGGCCGTCGAGTACGGTGAGCGTATGAGCGCGGAGTGGGCCAGTTCGGTCTGCCCCTGGCGGCGGGCCAGCGCCGTCCAGGTGAGGTTGGCCTCGTCGTGGGGATCCCGGCCGTAGTTCGACGGGTCGAAGTCGGCCGCCCACTGGGAGAGTGCCGTGCGGAGCCCGGGAAACCGCCGAATAGGAAGTGGACATCGGGGTCGGCCTCCCGCAGGGACTGCAGCAGGAGGTGGTCCTCGTCCCCGCAGGAGTGGTCAGCCCGCATCCGGACCAGATCGGCCCGGCCCGGGGCGAGGACCGCCTGCCAGAGGGGCGGACGCCGAAGGCGGTCCAGCAACTCGTACGCGCAGCCTTCGTCCGCGTTCAGCAGGAGGTACTCCGGCTCGGTCCGCAGCAGCGATTCCTGGAGCCTCCGCAACAGTTCCCGCTCGGGGAGCCGGCGCAGACCCAGCCCGCTGAGCAGCGTGGTGCGATCGGCGTCCAGCTGGGGGCCGTAGGAGCTCCGAATCTCGTCTTCACCCGGACCGTAACAGCTACCGCCACAACGGGGGGCCTAGGGTAGGGCCCGTGATGACGACCTCGTCGATACTCGGACAGTTCGATCTCTGCGCGGACAAGTCGGGGTTCCCCAACCTGGACAACGGCTACTACTACCCGGTCGATGTACGGATCCACCTGTTCGGCGACACCACCCGTTGGGCCATGGTCGCCGAGTTGCTCGGCTACAACCCTCGCGGCGCCAATCTCATCGACGTCATGTACTGCTTCGGCAACTGCCTGACACGCGGCGAGCCCGGGTTCGGTGACTTCCTGGACCGCATCGACAACATGGACGAGATCGATCCCGACGGGGACGAAGTCTTCGCCGGAGGAGTCCCGGTGGTCGTACGCGGGACTGCACTGGCATTGGATGCCGACGCCGGCACCCCTTTGCAGGACGTATTCCGTCTGCTCACACCGGCGCAAAGGGGGCTTCTGCTGGCCACGGAGGAGGAACTACGGGCCAACATCCCATCCGACCTGCCGGTGCTGCTACGGCTCGACGAGTGGCACCAGCCGGAAGACCTCTGGGAGGTCATGCCCAGTCGGCACGAAACCTTCCAGATGATCGCGGAGGTGTTGGACTCCCGGGACCCCGCCCGCTACAAGCCGACACTTCCAGCGAACACACACTGGTCTCACTGGCCGGACGCCGGAACCTTGTAGCGTCTGTCTGCCTCGCTTCCACGCCGGACGTGACCTTCGACGGCAGGAAGCCGCGTCGGTCCAGGACTCCGGCCGGCCGGCGTTCGTTCGCTGGGGCGAGGACCCCCGAGCGGCAACAGCATCGACGCCGGACGCCCGGAGCTTGCGGGCCAGGAACTCCATCTCGGGCATCGTGCCTGAGTGGGCGCCCGCCATGACCTCCCTCAGCACGGTGAGGTTGGACGACAAGCTGAGTCATGGCGAAGCTCACCGCCGCGAGGTCCTGGTCCCGGTGGCCATCCTTGTCGTCTCACCCGTGCTGCTGAGAGCTGGAGCGCCGGTCCGTCGCCGACGTTGAACGGCAGGTTCAGTGGCTGTGGCCGTCGTTGTGGGCCGGGGTTGTGGAGGCCGGCTTCGGCCGGGAGGAGACGGTCGGTGCCGGAGCGCCTGTGGTGGAGGGGCTGGTGGCGGGGGCGTGGTCGTCTGCGGCGGGCTCCTCGGCGGTGCCGTGACTGTGGCCGCCGCCGGGCGTGGTCTCCATGGATGCCGCGACCTCGCGCAGGCCGAGGAAGGCGAGCGCCGCCACCGCCAGGACGGTCAGGCCCAGGAGGCTGAAGATGCGGCGATTGGGGGTCTCGGCGTCCTTGATGACGTAGGCGATGAAGGAAACGACGATCCCGGCGGGGACGAGGACGGCGCCTCGGGCGGGGAAGTCGTCGAAGTGCTGGAGGCCGCCGCTGAGCATGCCGATGCCGAACGACAGCAGCAGCGAGGATCCGATCACCACGAGCATGCGCGCCGGTCCGGGGCGCTCGCGGGTCAGGAGGAACTCGTTGAGGACGGTCGCGGCGAGGAAGACGAGCGCGCCGTACCCGGCGATGCGGGTGTAGCGGTCGGGGTCGAGGGGGTGGTGGACGACGGCGCCGCTGATGAGGCCGGCGCCGACGAAGTAGCCGACGTAGCCGAGATAGCGGGCGGCCAGCGAACGCTTGCGGGACGAGTGGGCCTTGCGTCGGGCGGCCCGGCCGCCGGCGGGAGCGTCCGGGGCGGTCTCTGGGGTGCGGGCGTCGAAGAGCTGGGCGGAGGTCATGGGCTTGGGTTCCTTGGGTGGTGCGTGCGTGGCTCATCAGCCGGCGCACCGCCTTGGGGGCGGTCTGCGGTCGACGATGAGAATCAGGACAGATCGGGGCGAATGGCCCGGATCTATACCTGCTGCACCACTGAGCTGAGGGAACTTCGCAAGGGGGGAAGGCCGCAGGGCAGGGTCTGGGTCCAGGGCTGCGGCGTCACCGCGGCGAAGGCGCCGGTCCGCTCGTCGAGGGGAACCAGGTTGGGGCCGGGCAGGTCACAGCCCTGCTGCGGGTGGCCGGACGCGCACGCCTCCGCAGGGTGGGAGTGCCCGTCGGCATCGTCACGGCTGTCGGGCTGTCGTTCGCCATGGTGATCGGCGCCATCTCGGTCGGCGGGCGCCAGGTGGGGCACGGCGGTTGCGCCGCCGGTGACGTGCGCTGAGGCGCTGTCGGCTCCGGCGGCGTGGGTGTAGAGGAAGGCGAACAGCAGGGCGGCCAGCCACAGCAGCTGCAGCGGGCCCGCCGGTCGGCGGATCCGCGTCGCGCCGAAGGCAGCCCGGGCCGTGATCACCCGGCGACCCTATCCGGTGGCTGGAAGACGCTGTCCAGGGGCCCCGTTGTCGATCACACGAAGCGGCGATCTCGGCGGTTTCACGGGACCGGGCGCAGGCTGTCGAGGGTGACGGTGACCGGGGCGCCACTGCCTGGACGCTCGCCCCGCACGAGGACCGACCGCGCGGATCATCCCGGTCGTCGGGCCGGCCGGCTGGCTCGTCCTCCTCCTCGCATTCACGCTGCCGGCCTCGTCCGTGATTTCCGGCGCCGCGGTGCCGGCCGCCGGCCGCCGGCGCCGCTGCCTACGCGGTACGGCGCGCGGTGACCGCCCGCAGGGCGTGACCGCGGCAGAACACGTATCCGCTGTGGTCAACGGGTGCGGCGGGAGCGGGTCAGAGCTCGCCCGCCCAGTGCAGTGCCGGTCAGCCCGAGCAGCAGGGCCACGTAGGCTCCGCCCAGCCCGTTGCCGGTGCCGAGTCCACCGTCGGCGGTGGCCGCGACCAGCCCGCCGAGAGCCATGGCGATCAGCCCCGCGACCACGGCCGCCGTGGCGCCGAACGATCCGTTGGCCATGCCGAGTCGACCGGCGGGTCGTCTCAGCGCGAGCACGGCGATGACCACGGCGGCCAGCCCCAGCAGCCCGCCGGTGGTGGCTCCGAGCCTTCCGAGGCTGAAGTCGGTGACACTGGCGGCGAGCGGCTGGACCGAGGCGTGCGCTGCCGCTGGTGTGGCAAGACCGAGCCCGGCGAGCAGGGCGGTCGCGGAGGCGGCGAACAGGCGACGAGCGGACATCAGGGTGCTCCTTCTCTTCCCACGAGTGGATGTGGTTCGAGCATGTCGGCCGAGCCGTGGCAGGTCGTCCGGCAGGCGCAGGCACTTCGCGCTACCACGGACGCGGCAGGTGCTGCGGAGCTACTGCGTGCGTGGTAGTCGGCCGCTCGTCCGCGAGCGGGATTCGCCCGTGGCACCCTCCGGCTACGGTGCGCGTATGAGCAAAGGACGGTTCCGCGTTCGGGCCGGTGTCAGAGACTGGCTGATCGCCGTAGGCGTGGCGGGGGCACTGCTGGTCACCGGGCTGTCCGGGCAGCACTCCGCCACGGGCCTCGGCCTGCTCGGCTACGTGCTGTTGGCGGTGGGCGGCCTGGCGCTGGCCGCGGGCCGGCGGGCTCCGGTT
The DNA here is from genome assembly GCF_042736975.1 of Streptomyces sp. NPDC059989. Lineage (NCBI taxonomy): Bacteria > Bacillati > Actinomycetota > Actinomycetes > Kitasatosporales > Streptomycetaceae > Streptomyces > Streptomyces sp. NPDC059989. Next base: position 73,825 of record NZ_JBHWUO010000024.1, on the reverse strand, counting down.
GCCGTCCTGGCCGTCACCGGGCTGTGCGCGGTGGGGTACCAGGCGGCGGGGTTCGATGTGGCTGCCGTCGCGTTCCTCTTCGCGGTGTACGCGGCCATGCGGGCGGGACACCGCATCGTCACGGTGGTGGTGAGCGTGGCCGTGCTGGCCGCGCTCCCCCTCGCGGCCCTCGCCTCGGGCCTGCACGACACGGGCGAGGCGTTCGCGCAGGCCCGGGGCGCCCTCCAAATCGCCTGGCTCATCGCCGCCGGCGCCGCCGGTGAAGCCCTCCGGCAGGCCGAGCAGCGGGCAGAGGAAGCCGAACGCACCCGGGAGGAGACCGCGCGGCGCCGCGCCGACGAGGAGCGGCTGCACATCGCGCGGGAGCTGCACGATTCGCTCACCCACCAGATCTCGGTGATCAAGGTGCAGTCCGAAGCCGCCGTCCATGTGGCCCGTAAGCGTGACGAACCGGTCCCGGAGGCCCTGCTGGCCATCCGGGAGGCCGGCCGGGAGGCGTCCCGGGAGCTCCGCGCCACCCTGGAGGCACTGCGCGACGACGACACCACCCCACCGCACGGCCTCGACCACATCCCCGAACTGGTGGAACGGGCAGGCAAGACCGGTGTGCGGGCCACACTGACGAGCCAGGGCCGGCAGCACGACGTACCGGCCGCGGTGGGCCGTACGCTCTACCGGATCGTCCAGGAGTCCCTCACCAACATCGCCCGTCACGCGGACGCCACCACGGCATCGGTGCACATCGACTACTACCCGGACGCCGTCGCCCTGCAGATCGACGACAACGGCAAGGCGACGCCGGACACCACCCCCGTGCCCGGCATCGGACTGCTCGGGATGCGCGAACGCGTCACCGCCCTCGGCGGTCGCCTCCGGGCAGCACCGCGTGACGAGGGCGGCTTCAGCGTCCGGGCCGAACTCCCCGTGGAGCGTGCCTCGTGATCCGTGTCCTCCTGGTCGACGACCAGCCGCTCATCCGCAGCGGATTCCGCGCGTTCCTCGACCTCGAAGACGACATCAAGGTCGTGGCCGAAGCCGCCAACGGCCAGGAAGGCCTGGAGCTCGCCCGAGAGCACCTGCCCGACATCGCACTCATCGACATCCAGATGCCGGTCCTCGACGGCATCGAGACGACCCGGCGCATCGCAGCCGACCCGGCACTGACAGGCGTCCACGTCGTCATCCTCACCAACTACGGCCTGGACGAATACGTCTTCGACGCCTTGTCCGCAGGCGCCGCCGGATTCCTCGTCAAGGACATCGTGCCGGAGGACTTCCTGCACGCCGTACGCGTCGCCGCGCGCGGCGACGCCCTCCTTGCCCCCTCGATCACCCGCAAGCTGATCAACCGGTACGTCAGCCGGCCGCTCCCCAGCACCACAGGGCCCGCGCTGGAAGAACTGACCAGCCGCGAACGTGAAGCCGTCGTACTGGTCGCGCAGGGCCTGTCCAATGACGAGATCGCGGACCGCATGGTGATCAGCCCACTGACCGCGAAAACCCACGTCAACCGGGCCATGACCAAGCTCCACGCCCGCGACCGCGCCCAGCTCGTGATCCTCGCCTACGAATCCGGCCTGGTAACCCCACGCAACTCCTGACATCCACTCAGCAACAGCGGTCACGGCTCTCGGCGTCGCCCCCGATCCGCGAGGCGCTTTCGTGCCGGGTGCGCCCGTGTGACGTGCCTATGGGGTCCGCAGGGTGGCGGTCAGTGTGAGGCTTCCGGGGAGCGCGGTGAACGCGTGGCGCATGTCGGTGGCCAGGTCATCGCGGGTGGGGGTGTCCGGTCGGGACGTCCATCTGTCGAGTGCGCAATGGAAGGCGGCCACCAGCATGTCGAGGGCGAGTTGCGGTCGCAGGTCGTCGGGGGCGGCGAAGTGGAACCGCCGGTGCAGGGTATCGAGCGCCGTACGGCTGGTCTCGCGGCAGAAGTGCAGGCCGTGCGCGTCCATGGACGGGGTCTCCCTGGCCAGCCGTTGGCTGAGCAGGACGCGGCGGGCCCAGCCCTCTTCGGCCATTCGCTCAACCGCGGCGTACAGGGCCTGCTGAAGCATCTCCGCCAGGAGGCGACCGTCAGGCTCGCGGGTTTCCAGTTCGTCGAGGAAGGCCCGCCACAAGTCCTGCGTCGGCGCCATGGCCACGTCTTCCTTGCTGGCGAAGTAGCGGAAGAACGTGCGCTTGGAGACGTCTACGGCATCGCAGAGCTCGTCGAGGGTCACGCCGCTGAAGCCCCGCGTGGTGAACAGCTCCAGGGCAGTGTCGATCAGCGCCTGTCGCGTGCGCAGCTTCTTGCGCTCGCGTAGCGGGAGCCGGTCGTTGCCGGTTGACGGAAGCTCAGCGGTCATGACCCCGATCGTACCCGAGGGGCAAGCGCCTCTTGCGCGCTTATGCCACTGAGTGGCATAACTGTGGTTCTTGATCCTTATCGAAGGGTGCACCCCCATGCGTGCTCTGCTCGTCGACCGTTCCACGCCCACCGGACTGCGCCTCGGCCAGGCGCCCGATCCCGTACCGGCTCCCCACCAGGCTCTGATCCGGGTGACGGCGACCTCCCTCAACTACGGCGAAGTGCGCTTCGGCCTGCAAGAAGCACCCGACGGCGCCGTCCTGGGCTGGGACGCGGCCGGGGTGGTGGAACGACCCGCCGCCGACGGGTCCGGCCCGGCGGCCGGCACCGCCGTCGTCACGCTCGGCATCGACGGCGCATGGGCCGAACTCCGCGCCGTGGACACCGACTGGATCGGCACGGTCCCGCCCGGAGCCGATCCAGGAGCCGTCAGCACGGTCCCCGTCGCGGGAACCAGTGCCCTGCGCGCTCTGCACCGCATTGGCCCGATCCTGGGCAGGCGCATCCTGGTCACCGGCGCCACGGGCGGCGCCGGCCGGTATGCCGTGCGGCTCGCCCGCCTCGGTGGAGCGCACGTCATCGCGTCCACCGCGGACCCCGACAGGCATGGCGACAGCCTGCGGGCGAACGGGGCGCACGAGGTGGTGACCGGGCCGCTCTCGGTCAAGGAGCCGGTGGACGGCGTCGTGGACCTGGTGGGCGGCCGGCAACTCGTCGACGCTTACGGCACGCTCGCTCAGGGAGGCACTCTGGTCGCGGTCGGGCACTCCGCGCACCAGGGCGAAGACTTCCCCTTCGGCGCCCTCTTCGGAGACCAGGGTCGGCACAACCGCTCGATCGTCTCGTTCTTCCTGCCCGCATGCACGGGTCTCGCGCCCGATCTGACCTGGCTCGCCCACCGCGTCGCCGCCGGCGAACTCGACCCGCAGATCTCATGGCGCGGCAGCTGGGACGGGGCCGCCGACGCCATTGACGCCCTTCTCCAGCGCCGACTCCACGGCAAGGCGGTCCTGGACATCGCCTGACACCACATCGGAACAGGCCCCTACGGTGGTTGCGTCCGGTTCATCGTGGACTGCCTGATGCTCCAGTTGCAGCTCGCGATGATCCGTGGGGCAGAGTAGGGGCATGTCTACGTACGAGACGATGTCGTTCCACCTTGAGACCGAGCGGCTGACACTGCGGCCGTGGGCGGAGTCGGACGCGGCCGAGTTCTGCGCCCTCCTCTCCGAACGCGGCAACGGGACGCCCACGGTTGAGCACATTCGGACGGCCATCGCGAAGCTGCTCGCCGCGACGGCGACAACGGGGATCGCCCTGCTGCCCATCCAACGCCGTGACGAAGGCGACTTCATCGGCTATTGCGGGTTGATCATCGGCCGCACCACCCTGGAGGAGCCCGAAATCGCGTATGAGCTGTTCCAGCACGCGCATGGGCGTGGCTACGCCACCGAGGCGGCCGGCGCGGTGCTCGATGCGGCCATAGCGACCGGGCGGAAACGGCTCTGGTCGACCGTCGGCACATGGAACACACCGTCGCTGCGCGTCCTTGAGAAGCTCGGGTTCGAGCGGGATCACGTTTCCACGGAGGACAGCGGTGAAGTGGCTTGGCTCACACGCGCGTTGCCGTGACGCGGGGTCGCGCCGCGGGACTTCACGCTCACGTGATCGAGTGCCGCTCAGGCAGACCAGGCCGCTTGACGGCGGTGGTGGCCGGCTCGGGATCGGGCTTGGTGGCTGCCTCGTCGGGGGTCGGTCCGACCGCGGACATGATGGCCTGCCAGGGGGCGGAGTCGAAGAGGAGCGCGATTGAGGTGATCCGGCCGTCGCGGAGCCGGAAGTGCTCGGCCGTGTGCTGCGTGATGCCGATGGCCGGGGCGGTGTGGACGTCGTAGACCAGGGTGGCCTCGGTGTCGCCGTACAGTTCGCTGATCAGCTCCACGCCGGTGACGATGCCCAGGAGCCCGTCCAGGCCGTCGAGGTGGCCGGTCGGGCTGTCGGAGGTGATGAACGGGCTGCGGAAGCTGAAGCCTTCGCCGATCTGGGCGGCGGCCGTAGTGACGTCTCCCCGGAAGCGGGCCTCGTGGTAGGTCCTGACGGCACGTTGGGTGGCTGTCTGGGCTGAGTCGGTGGTCATGCGGTGCTCCGTCGTTGTCGGTTCAGGAAGCCGGCGGCTGGTTCTGCCGGGCCGCGTTCAGGTACTGCTCGATGCGTTGCTGGTTCTCGACCATGCGCAGGCACAGGTCGCGGAACCGGGCGAGTTCGTCTTCGGTGAAGTTCTGGAAGACGGCGGACATGGCGCGTCGCGTCGGCTGCCGGAAGTTGTCCAGCCAGTCGAGGCCGGCTGGTGTGATCGTGGCTCGTACCGACCGGCGGTCGTGCTGGTCCTGGACCCGCTGCGCCAGTCCGTCACGCTCGAGCGTGTCGACCAGGCCGGTGACATTGCGGGAGCTCACCCCTGCCGCGCGGGCCAGTTCGCCGATGCTCAGCCCCTGGTCCGTGGCCGTACTCAGTCGTGCGAGGACATCGAGCGCCCCCGCGCTGAGCCCCCGTCCGCCCGCGCCGTGCGAACGCAGCCGGTCGACCGCTTGCGAGGCCGACCGGACGGCTGCGGCCGTCTCCAGCGCGAGGGTGCTGTCGCCTGCGGCGAATGCCTGCATGGAGTTCTCGCCTACGCAGCCACGCCGCCCCCAGCTATGCCGCGGTAAGCAGCGCGGCAGGGACGGTCAGTCGATCGGCCAGCCATGCTCTCTATGTGCAGCATCGGCTTCTTCTTCGCCAAGCCAGTCGAGACTGAACTGCTGCCCCCGTAGTCGAAAGATTCCGGCAGCCCAATCGGTAAGCTCCTCGTCGAGCTCCTCAGCCGAGACGATCCCGTCCTCGAAGGCGGGCAACTGCTGTGCTGGGCCGACACGAGACAGCGCCCACTCGGGAAGCTCTTGCGGATTCCCCCACCGCCTTCGCCAGAAGGGCCCTTCCCTCCACCACCAGGTGGTGACTCGAATCATGAGCACACCGATCTGTTCGTCCCCGTCCATGAGACGAGCAGCAGCGCGGCGGTACGGGTCAAGCCGGGCATCGGTCGGTGGCTCCGGCCACTCTCGTCTGAACACACCCTCATTCTGTCTGGCGCACTGCGCGCCACGGCGCCCCGCGGCCTACGGTCTTGCCGTTGGGAAAACGACAGCTCAGCCCTCGGGTGGATCCCAGGTGTGCGGCATGGAACTGTGGTGCTCCACCGGGTCTTCCGTGCCGAAGCGGGCCCAGAGCAGGAAGGCGCCAAGGCCCAGGGCGACCATGCCGCCCGGTATGAGCACGGCGAGAAGCCATTCGGGCATGCTGCCCCCATCCACCGCCGAGTCGGCAGCATGGTCTGCGGGGCCATGGCGTGACACCCGTCCAGGCGTAGGACGATCGTGGATGCCCGGGAGGTTCTCCGGCAAGCCGTCGATGTGCAGCGGGCGACGAACACGACGCCGCTGAACACCCCGCCCGGCTGCCTGCGACCGACCGCCGGGCGGACGTGGCTCAGACCAGCGCGTTCTTGTAGAAGATGCTGGAGCGGCGGTCGCCCTCCACGCCGGTGGCGAAGCCGATGAAGAGGCGGGCCTCGCCTGCGTCGGTGCGGTAGATCGCCAGGCCCTCGGGCTCGCGGTGGTGGAGGGTGGAGCCGGCCTTGGTGAGGACGGGGCCCTGCTTCGCCGTGCCCGTGTTGATGTCGATGCTGGTGACATAGGAGTTGCCGTCGCCGGTGGGGGTGCCGTCACCGGGGTACGCGTCGCCCGTCAGGTAGTACATGTACGAGCCGTAGAGGGTGTAGCCCTGCGGGGTTCCGGGGATCGTCGGCTGCTTGAAGTCGACCAGCGGCGAGCCGAAGCTGCGCGTCTCGAAGGCGGAGAGGGGGTACACGGCGATGCGCTTGCCGGCGCTGGTGTGGTAACGCACGATCATGCGCTCGTAGACGGGGTCGACGGAGCAGGTGTACTCGGTGGCCCCGGCGATCGGCCGGTAGGCGGCCGTGGCGGCCGGCGAGCCCAGGGTGGTGTTGGCGGTGTAACGGATGGGGGCGAGCGCGGTGCCGTACCCGGCGGTGTTCGCGTCGCACTCGATCCACAGCTCGGTGCCGGAACCGCTCGGCAGCGCGGCGAAGGCGACGCCGTGGCCGAAGCCGTTGAGGTGCATGTACGAGAGGTAGTTCCCGTCGAAGTCCATCTTGTTGATGCACAGGTCACCGTCGGACTCGGCGCTGCCGCTCCGCTTGGTTGCCACGAACAGGAACTTGTTCACCCAGTCGAAGGCGAAGCTCTGCTGGACCCGCGCACCGTGCGTGTCCTTGGACCGGAACAGGTCGTAGGACGGCTCCGTGAGATCGAACCGCTTGGTCGCGGTCACATCAGCCGAAGCGGTCTGCGCGCCGGCGGCAAGCCCGAGCGCGGCGAGCGAGGCCCCAACACCGGTGCGTATGAGGCCGCGACGGGAGAGGGGGAGGCCAGGGGTGCGGTTCATGGGGGGACTCCTGGGTCATGGGGGGAGGGCAGGGCCACGGCATGCTATCCGTCGCAGAGGTGGTCGGATGTACCGGGTCCCGGTGGGCAGTTGGGTGTCCCATGGCCCGGGGGCCAGGCGCGAAGGGGCGTCGTCCGGGGCCGCCCCGGTACGGGCTCCGCCCCCGAAGGCGGACGGTCCGACAGGGACGCCCGCGGTGCCGGACGCTGTTGCGCAAGCCTCATGCCGGGCGTGTGCCCTGCTCGCGCAGGGCCGCCTCCAGCCGGGTGATGTCCTCGGCATCCTTCCTGCGGCGAGGTCGTCCCGGAACCCAGACCGGCATCATTTGCTTGATCTCGATCTGGGCGCGGGGACTGATGATCTGGCACCGCAGTGGCCCGATACGCCCAGGAAGAGCATCGAGCATGCCCTCGGGCCACAGCTCACCGGCCCAGGGGCCGCCGGCGACCACAACGCGCCCGAGCCGGTCCTTGCCCAGCAAGGCGAAACTGCTCTCCAGGCCTTCCTTGCGGAAATCGAGCTGCTGGTCAGAAGGCGGCCCGGGCAGCGGCTCATAGCCGGATCGCAGCAGTGCGTCGGTCAGAGCGGAGGCGTCATCCGCCCAGGCGAACCAGTCGATGTCCTCGTGGTCACGTGTGGGCTCGCCGATGAAGAAGTCCATGGCCCATCCCCCGCGGAGCCACACCTCCACACCGAGGGCCTTCGCGATCTCCACCGTCTCGCCGATGAGCCGAAGCTGCCGAAGCTGCCGAAGCTGCCGAAGCTGCCGAAGCTGCTGAGCACTGTGTTCCCTGTCCACAGCCGTGCAGGCTACGCGGCAACCCCGACCGCCGCAGCTCGATTAGCGGCCCCCGTCTCTCATCATGTCCTGAGGGGCGGGCGCGGCGGGTGTCGGAGGCATAGTGCATGATCAGGAGCCTTTGCACCGTTCCCTGGGGGGATTTTGATGAGACGCTCCGTACCCGCGGCCCTGGCCGTCCTGCTCGCAGTCGGCGGCGCGGCCGGCTGCGGCGGGCCCGCCTCGGAGGCGGGCGCCGACGGCGCGACCACGCCGACCGGCGGCGCCGCGACGAGCAGCCCGGCGGCTCCGGTCAAGGCGGCCCCGCTCACCGAAGAGGAGGCGCGGAGCGTCGTCAAGGACCTCACCCTGAAGGTCGAGGCCGACAACTTCGACGCCGAGTACTGGAAGGGCATCACCGAGGGCCCGCTGCTGGAGCAGCAGCTCGCCGTCGTGGAGACCGGCAAGAAGTACGGCACCGAACGCGAGTCGAGGCCCGCCAACTCCCCGAAGACGGACCCCGCGGTGCACACGTGGACCACCGGCAAGGACGACGGCAGCGACCGGTGGATCCTCGGCGCCCACGAGGTCCAGGGCTACACCGTCGGCGACACCGACAAGGAGGCCGTGCTGCGCTGGTCGCTCTTCCACCAGCAGCGGGCGGGCGCACCCTGGCTCGCGGCCTTCGTCGCCCGCGCCCCCGAGACGACGGCCCTGCCCCAGGTCGCGGTCGGGCCCGACGGCCGGGCGGTCACCGGCGGGGACACGGCGGGACTCGCGGCCGACCCGGCGAAGGTCTGCGGGCAGTACGGCGACTACCCCGGTGACGTCGGCGTGAAGTGGAGCCAGGACATCGTCGAGGCGAAGGCCGCCTCGACGGCGGGCCTCTCGCGCATGCGCGAGGCCCTCGGCAAGGGCGGCAAGCTCGACTTCCGCATCGATGTCACCCGCATCCCGCACGGCCCCGTCTGGCGCACCACGGACGGCGGGGCGCTCGTGGCCTGCACCGCCGTGAGCAAGGTGTACTCGGAACTGGCGCCCGGAAGGTCGACCACCTTCAGCAGCAGCGGCTGGGCCGGTACGACGGGCATCCCGTGGGCCTCGTACACCCAGCGGATCATGGGCCTGACCGTGCTGAAGGTGCCTGCGGGCGCCTCGGGCGAGGTGTCCGTCGCGGCCGAGTCGAACCTGCCGTACTCCTTCGAGGGCACCAAGTTCACCGGCTGACGACCGCGCCGGGCCAGGCCGTCTGACGGACCTCCGGTCCGGACGTCGAGCCGCATGCCCTGCCGGAACACCGTCCCCGGCAGGGCATCGCTGATCGCCGGTGCTACCGCTTCGTGTAGTCCTCGCGGAGGGCGTCGAGGATGCGGGCGGCTTCCGGGAGGTCGGCCGCGCGGCAGCGGGCGGCGGCTGCCGTCAGGCGGGCCACCGCCTCCTTGAAGCGGGCGAGGCCGTTGCCCTCGATGAGGGCCGCGATCCGGACCGCTTCGGCGCGCGGTACCTCGCCCTGTTCCCCGCCTTCCTCGTGGGCGGCGACGGCGGCCTCCGCCTCGGCCAGGGCCTGCTCGAAGCGCTCGGCCTCCGCGAGGACCCGGGCGCGGCGGTAGTGCACGTTGCCGCGTTCGTACCAGACGGCGAAGTCCTCGGTGTCCTGCGGTACGGCGGCGAGGAGCGCGTCGGCCTGCGTCAGGTGGTCGAGGGCCGTGTCCAGGCCTTCGGGTCCCCTGGCCTGGAGGGTGAGCCGGGCGAACTCGCACATCATGTGGATGATCAGGGGCGGGTTCGGTGCCTCCGCGTGCGCGGCGACGGCGCGCTCGTACGCCGTCGCCGCCGCGTCCCACCGGTCGGCCATCGCCAGCGCGGTCGAGGCCTCCGCCGCCACCAGGGTGAGGACCTGGCGGTCGTCGTCGTCCTCCCACCCGGCGACGGCGTCCGCGAGCCGCAGGAACTCCTCGGCCGCGGGCAGGTACTCCCCCAGTTCCCGCAGTCCGCGCGCCAGGGTCAGGCGGGCCTGGGCGAGTGCCCGCTCGTCGCCCGAGGCTCCATGCTCACCGGCCAGGACGGATTCCAGGACGGCGACGGCGTCGGCCTGTCGGCCGCCCCGGGCCAGGACGTCGGCGAGCTGGAGCCGTACGTCGGTGGCCTCGTCGTGCGCGCCGTCCTGGTCGAACCGGGCGGCCGCCTCCGACAGGTGGCGCACCGCGCCGTTCAGGTCGTCGAGGCGTGAGGCCGCGTGCCCGAGGAGGGCGTACGACGGGGCCACCGCGAAGTCGGTGTCGTCGTACCGGGCCGCGTCGGCGAGCGCCCGGTGCAGGAGTTCCACCGCCTCGGCCGGCTCGCCCTTGCCGAGCATCAGCTGGGCGAGCAGGGCGCGCGGGCGCGAACCGCGCCAGGGCCGGCCGGAGGCGTCCACAGCCGTAAGAGTGGCCCGCAGGCCCTCCTCGGCGCGTTCGGAGTCACCGCTGCGGGCGGCCAGGTCCGCGGCGAACTGGAGCGCGTTGGCCACGTGGTGGGGCGCCGACAGGCGCTCCGCCTCCGCCCGCAGCGTGCCGGCGCGTTCCTCGAAGGACTCCGTGGCGGAGGCCGTGGGCTCCGGCAGGGTCCGCGCCGCCTCCTGGTAGGCGGCGTAGGTGGCCGCGTACAGCACGGTGAGGTACTCCAGCTCGACCTCCGACGGCTCCTCGGGGGCGTCAGCCGAGCCGGTGGCGGGCGTCAAGGGGGCTTCGGTCTTGAGGAGTTCGGCCTCGGCCAGAACGGCGTCGAGGGCGGTGCGGCTCGCCTCGTGGTCGGCGTCGTCGGAGGCGCTGAGCCAGGCCAGGCTGCGGGCGCGTGCGGAGAGCGCGTGCCAGGGCATGCCCAGTCCCGCGTACAGCTCGGCGGCCCGCTCCAGCTCGGCGGTGCTCTCCGCGTCGCGGTCCTCCCTGGACAGCCGGTAGGCACGCTGCTCGGCGAGTTCGGCCCGCAGCAGTTCCTCCGGGCCGAGCTCGTCGTCGTACGCGGTGCTGCCGTCGGCGAGGCGTTCCTCGATGCGGGCCCAGAGCCGGTTCTCCCCGGGATGCCCCGCGCGGGCCAGGCGGCGTGCCTCGCGCACCAGGGCGGCGAAGTCCTGGGGGACGTCGGTTCCCGCGGAGGAGGCGGGGGCGGCGGTTGCCGTGGCGTTCGCCGCGGCGGGACGGGTGAGGGACGTACGCAGGCCGAGCGGCAGCGGCTCGGCGAGCAGCGGGCGCTGCGCGAGGCGCCCCCGGCGCGCGTCCCCCACGGCGGTGGTGGCGTTGCGCGCGTCGAAGGCGGTGATGAGCCGGTCCGCTTCGGCGCGGACGTGGGCGAGGAGTTCGCCGGCGGTCCAGTTGCGTCCGGGCGGGCCGGCGACGGCCGTGTCGGTGTGTCCGTCCTCGGCGAGGCGGGCGAGCAGCACTTCGGCGCCGGTGAGGAAGCCGAGGCGGGCCAGGGGTGCGCCCGTCGCCTCGAACAGCGGGCGGTTCTCCGCGAGGATCTCCAGCCCCCGCCCCTCGTTGCGGGAGAGGGCACAGAACTCGAGGTGGAAGCCGACCTCGTCCTGCATGCCGGTATTGCCCCGGACCCGGCGGTAGCCGGTGAGGTGGTGGGAGCGGGCCTCGTCGGTGCGGCCGGCCCGCAGCAGCGGCAGGAGGGCGCGCGCCTGGCTCATCTGCGGTTCCTCGGTGCAGCTCATGCCCCCGTCGAGGACCGGCTGCCAGATGTCCAGCGCTCCGGCGTCGTCGCCCGAGGTCACCCGGTGCTCGGCGAGGTGCCGGGTCTCGCAGGCCTCGCAGTCGCTCAGCTCGGTACGGGGGCGGGTGGCCCAGAGGTCGTAGGCGTCGGCGATGCCTTCGCCCGTGTGGTGCGCGACGTGGTAGCGCATCGCCGCGACGGGCTGCATGCCGTGGTCGGCGTCCGCGTAGCGGGTGCGCATCTGCTCGATCCACCCCTGGATGGTGGCCAGGGGCATCTCGGGCACCTGGAGCAGGGAGGTCGTCACCCACTTGAAGCGCCAGAAGACCTGGTGGGCCTCCCACTGGCTGAAGGCTTCGGGGGCGGTGTCCCAGAGCTTGAGCAGCCGGGCGAGCACGACGGGCGACTTGCGGTGCTCGCCGGTGAACTCGTACGCCTCCATCAGTTCCAGCAGGGCGGTGACGAGGACGTCGGGCTTGTCGAAGGGTTCGGCCGCCTCGACTATCTCCTCGGCGGTGATGGTGCGCGGCAGGCCGTGGGGGCGGTCGTTGTTCTCGCGGAGCGCTTCGACGACGGCCTCGGGGGTGTCCAGCATCTACAGTTCCTTCCGGGGCTCGGAGCCGGGTGCCGCCGTACCGGTGTGCATGGCGTGGGTGAGCAGGCCGATGAAGGCCCGGTTGAGCAGGGCGCTCTCGCTCGCGCGCAGGGGTCGGCGGCTGAGGAGCAGGGCCTGGCCGTAGAGGGCCTCGGCGGTCGTGACGGCCAGTCCGCGCTCGGTGATGGTGCTCGCCTGGCGGACCAGCGGGTTGAGGTGGTTCAGGACGAGCTGGGCCCGCGGGGTCTCGTGGCGCAGCGAGCCGAGGATGTCGGCCCACAGGCCGTCGCTGTCGGCGGCGAGGTTCGACCTGGTCCGCTCGTGGCGCGCGTCCCGGTTGTCGAGGAGCAGGGCGGGGGCGGTGACGGGCTGGAAGTCGCGCAGGACGACGTCGCAGTCGTGGACGCCGATGGTCTCGCGGGCGACGGCGAGGAAGGCCGCCGCGCGCAGTTCGGCGGACGGGTCGACGGCGTCGAGGTGGGCGGTGACGGTGGCCGGGTCGAGGTCGGTGACGGCCGTGCCGGGGCGGATCTCCGGCAGCCGGTGCACCAGGTCGCGGTCGTAGGTGTAGCCGCCGTTGACGACGCCCAGTCCGGCGGCCGAGGCGATGGGCGCGACCTGGCGGAACTCCTCGACGCTACGGGTGACCAGCAGGGTCGGGTGCGTCCGCGCGAACTCCTCCAGCGTGACGTTGCCGTCGGTGGTCTCGAACGGCAGCCACGGCAGCACGATGCGCAGCAGCTCGTCGTCGTAGCGGGCGAGCGCCTTGACGGCCAGGTGGTGCGTGTCGATGAAGCGGTGCAGCAGGGAGGGGTCGCTGGCGGCGAGCCCGGTGAGCCAGTCGCGGATCCGGTCGCCGAGGGCGTCCCGTACGGCGGACAGGGTGCCGTCCTCGTACAGGGCCTCGCGGGAGGCGGTGGGTCGCAGGCTGGTGGTGTCGACGACGCAGCGTACGAAGAACGCCCACTCCGGGAGCAGTTCGGGCGCCTGGTCCGTGAGGAGCATGCCCTTGAGGTGCACGCGGTGGCCGGCGCGCTGGGCCGGGCTCATGGCCGTGGGCAGGACGTAGGCGACGCCGCGCAGCCCGGCGGCCGGCAGGTCGAGCTCGATGGTGTCGAGGGGGGTGAAGTCGAAGAGGCTGCGGCAGTAGGCGGTCATCGCCTCGCGGCGGGCCAGCGGGGAGCGGTGGTTCCCTTCCCACGGGGGTGTTTCGTTGATCTGGTGGGTCTCGCCGTGCGGTCCGACGACGGTGACCTCGTGGCGCAGCAGTCCGCCGTAGTGCCGGGCCAGGGAGACGACCTGCTGCGGGCTGGTCCACTCGGCGTTGTCGGCGCGCGGGGTGAGGCGGACGGTGGTGCCCGGCTCGGGCACGGCCGAGGCGGGCAGGGTGCGGATGGTGTAGCGGCCGTCGGAGTGGCCGCGCCATTCGACGGCGGGCGCCGAGGGGTCGGCGGCGGACCGGCTGACCACGGTGATCTCGTCGGCGACGACGAAGCAGGCGAGCAGTCCGATGCCGAACTGGCCGATGAAGTCGCCGCGGGCGGCGTCGAGGCCGGCGCCGTCCAGGACGCCGTCGGGGGTCCGCTTGGAGCTGCGGCCGATGGTGGCGAGGAAGCGGTGGACGTCGGCCTCGGTCAGTCCGATGCCGGTGTCCGTGACGGTGAGGGTGTCGCCGGTGCGCACCGTGATGCTGGCGGGCGCGCCGGGGGCGACGGCCTGCCGGGCGGTGATGGCGTCCACGGCGTTCTGCAGCAGCTCGCGCAGGTAGACGCGGGGGCTGGAGTAGAGGTGGTGGGAGAGCAGGTCGACCAGGCCGCGCAGGTCGACCTGGAAGGTGTGGGCTGTCTCTGAGTTGGGCACCTGGCGGAGTCTTTCGGTGGGCGCCGTGCGCCGCGGGCGGCGTGGGCGGACGGAAGGGGTGCGCGGAGGGGCGGAGCGGTGGAGGTGGCGGGCTGCCGGGAGGGCGCGGAGCGACGGCCGTCAGGGCCGGGGCACTCGCTGCGGGGCGGGGTGGCGGGCCGGGGTGGCGGGCCGGGGTGGCGGGCCGGGGTGGCGGGCCGGGACGAGGGGCGACGGGGTGGCGGGCCGGTGGCCGGCGGGGCCTTCGCCGCTCCCGCGGCTCGCCGCCCCGTCGCCCCTCGTCCCCGTTGTCCCCGTCGCCCCGTTGTCCCGTCGCCCCGTCGTCCCCGTGTCTCAGCGTCCGATCGAGGAGCGCTGCTCGCGGTAGGCCGCGGCCGGGTTGGAGCCGTTCAGGTAGTACCAGGGGAACTCGGTGACGCGGCCGTCGGTGATGCGGAAGCACTCCCGCGCGGCGTCACGGTCCCCGGCCAGCGAGAAGGCCATCGCGAAGGTGTTGAGGACCTGGACCCACCCTCCGCCGCGAACGAAGTCCGGGTGACGGAACGAGTGGTCGGCGGCCTCTCGCAGGGACACCGTGACCTCGGGCCGGCGCATGTAGGCGGCGTCCGGTCCGGCGTCGAGGGAGAGCCAGTGTTCGAGGTGGGCGATGGCGACGAGCTGGCCCAGCTGCGTTCCCGCGGGGGCGCCGAACGCGGACGCGCGGGCGAAGGCGTGCATCTCCTCGTGCGAACCGCTCCACTTCTCGCAGACCTGCTGCAGCTGCTGCTGGTGTGCTCCCAGGTGGTACGGGTCGCGGCGCACCGTCGCCTCGAAGCGGCGTCGCGCGGTCGTCTGACCGACCTGGAGGCCGCGGCCGGTGATCTGGAGGCCGTACCAGGGCGAGGTCCACTGGGGCTCGCGCTCGGCGACCTCGTACAGGTACTGCTCGGCGGTACGCAGCCGCGCGTGGAAGACCTCGAACTGCTCGCGCGAGACGTCCTTGGCCCGGGCCCCGGTCCGCGCCTCCCAGCCCCAGCTGATGTGGCGGATCCCCGCCACGAGCCGCGGCAGGGCGGCGTCGGGATCCGCTTCGAGGACTCCGGCGATCCACCGCTCCACCCCCGCGGTGTCGCCGACGGCCCACAGCAGCTCGGTCCGGTCGTCGCTCTCGGGACGCGCTTCGAGCACCTCGCGTACGGCGTCCCAGTCCGCTGCCGCGGCGGCATCGCGCACGCGCCGCACGGCGGGATCGCCCGAGTCCTCCTGGACCCGCGCGACGGGTCTACCCGCCCATTTCCCCAGCGTGAGTCCCCATTGACGGAGCAATGTCATGCCCCCCACCCCTTGATACGTTCGAACGGGGAGAGCGTTGATCACCTCCCGTGAGGGTAGTGACTATCACGCCGCACCGATATTCGCACACCCGTTTCCCGAGGCCCGCCTCACGTCGGCCGTCGGTTGCCGCGGTGGCGGGGCGAGCGAGCCGAGCACATCGGCCCGGCCGGGCCCGCCCCGCCCCTGCGGTCGGGTGTCGTGCGCGCCGTTCCACGGTGCCGAGTCCGCGGCCGTCCGTAGCGCTTGCCCGGTGTGGGCGGTCAGCAGCCGCCGCAGTTGTAGTAGAGGACGTCCCAGTGGTTGCCCTCGTCGGCGTAGATGTTCCCCGAGCCCGACTTCCACTGGGGTGCGCCGTCGCCGCGCAGACCGATGTAGGTGAAGGTGCCCTTGATGTAGTTGGTGACGCAGGTGCCCTTGGCGTAGTCGAGCTTGTAGCCGTTCCAGTGCGAATAGGTGCCGGAAGCGTGGCCCGTCTCGGTGCCGCCGGTGATGTTCAGGGCGCAGCCGGTGGCGCGCTTGAGCGTCTGGGCGCCTTGAGCGGTGGCGAGGTTGAGTTGTTCGAATGACGTACAGGTGGGGTTGTTCCGGTCGGAGCAGTTGCCCGACGAGGACCACGTGATGCCGACCTGGCGGAACATCGAGGTGGCGGTGGCGTGGCTGATCTTGCCGGCGGCGTGGGCGTCGGTCGTCGTGACCAGGACTCCGAAGCCGGGTGCGAAGAGTGCGCCGAGGACGAGTAAGAGAGTGGTGAGGACGGAACGGGTCTTCACGGAAGTGCCTCCTGCCGGTGACCGCTGGCTGTGGCGCTGGGTGCTGTGCAGGTGGAGCACACTGATGGTGCCCGATGGCTACGCGCGTACGCCAGACGGCGTACCCGCTCCCCCGGGTGCCACTGGCGGTGGCCGCGGCCGCTCGGGGGACCCGTTCGACCTCCCGGGCCTGGGCTAGTGCCGGTGTGAGCCGGACGTGGGCGGGGGCTTCGGGGCGGCGGCCGACCCACCGGGGTCGACCACCACGAACTGGCCCATCATGCCCTGGTCCTCGTGGTACAGCAGGTGGCAGTGGTACATGTACGGGGTGTCCGGGTCCGCGGGGCCGTCGAAGCGCAGGGCGATGCGCACCGTCGAACCGGACGCGATGAAGACGGTGTCCTTCGGCCCGCGCAAGGGCGGTGGCGGGGCTGCGCCGTTGATGTCAAGGATGCGGAACTGGACGTCGTGGACGTGGAAGTTGTGCGGCATCCCGTCGTTGTTGCGGAGGGTCCAGGTCTCGGCCGTGCCGCGGGTGACCGTCTCGTCCACCCTGGACATGTCCATCTTCCGGCCGTTGATGCCGGACATCTTGAGCTCGAAGAAGCGGCTGCGGGCCGAGTCCTCGCCGGTGGGGAGCGCCGATGCCACCAGCGTCCCCGGCAGCTCCGCCGACGGCCTCAGGGTGGGCGCCGCGCGCAGCTGCATCACGTCGAAGGAGTCGTCGCCGCCCCCGAAGCGCTGGTTCCAGAAGTCCAGGCCTGCGTCCAGGGGGTAGGAGCGCAGGACCCTCCGCTCGCCCGGCTGCATCCGTATGACGACCTCCGCGCGCTCCCCCGGCGACAGGCGCAGGCGGCCGGTCGTGTGCGGGGCTTCGAGGAGGCCGCCGTCCGAGGCGATCTGCCGGAAGGTGCGGCCGTCGTCGAGGCCGAAGGTGTAGACGCGGGCGGTGGAGGCGTTCAGCAGGCGCAGCCGGACCAGTTCGTCCTGGACGGTGACGTACGGGGCCGGCGTGCCGTTGACCATCGTCCGGTCGCCGAGGAAGCCGACGTTGCGCATCAGCTTGTGGCCGTGGTCGAGCTTGGCGCCGTCGAAGGTCACGTCCTGGACGATGACCGGGATGTCGTCGACCCCGTACGTCCCGGGCAGGGGCAGGGCCGCCGACTCCGCGTCGTCCAGGAGGAACAGGCCCGCGAGGCCGCGCTGGACGTGCGTCTCGGTCGCACCGTGCGGGTGCGGGTGGTACCAGAGGGTCGAGGCCGGCTGCTGGACCGTCCACTCGGGGGCCCAGCTGCCGCCCGCCGGCACCATCTGGTGCGGGCCGCCGTCCATCGCGGCGGGCAGGTGCATGCCGTGCCAGTGGACGGTGGATTCCTCCGGCAGGTTGTTGGCCACCTTGACCCGGACCTTCTCGCCCTTCGCCGCGCGGAGGGTGGGGCCGAGGTGGCTGCCGTTGAAGCCCCAGGTCGGGGTCCTGGTCCCGGGGGTGAACTCGGTCTCCCCCGCCTGCATGCGCAGGTCGAAGACGCGGGTCCCGTCCGCCTCCACGGTGGACGCGGCGAGGGGCGGCACCGCGAGGGCGTTGCGGAAGTCCACCGCGCCGACCGTGGACACCTTGGCCCCGGTGTAGAGCCAGGTGAAGAGCCCGCCGATGACGAGGGCGAAGCCCGCGATCAGCGAACCGAGGATCAGCAACACCCGCTTCCCACGCGGCATCCGACGCTTGCCGCCGGTCCCGTTGTTCCCGTTTTTCGACATGGCCATGACGCTACGGACGGCGCTCGGGCCCCACATCGGGGGCCGACCCGGAGCCGGCCCCGACACCGCCCCCGAGGCGGTTCGGGGGCGCGGGTCAGTTCGGCCGGTTGCCGGCGCGGGCCTCGGCGGTGGCCTTCAGCTCGCTCAGCCATGTTTCGAGTCCCTGGCGGAGGATGGCTGTCGCGGTGGGGACGTCCGCGTCGACCTGAGGACCGGTATGGGTCTCCTCGGTGCTCACCCGGACTCCGCCGCGGGTCGCGGTGAGGTTCCACACGTGGACGCCGTCGATGTGCAGTCCCTCGCCCGTCGCGGGGCCCGTCCAGCGGATGCAGGAGTGGTGCCGGAGCTGTTCGACGGTCGAGGTGATCTCCAGGCTGGTGGCCGGAGTCGGGTTGGGGGGTACCGGGGTCGTCCACCGGAAGACCGAACTCTGGCGGAGAGGGCCGTCGTCGAGGCGTTCCGCGGTCGTCACAGGAGCCTGCCAGGACGGCCAGCGCTCGACGTCGGTCTGCAGCTTCCAGACCGTGCGCAGCGGCGCGTTGATGAAGATCTCGGCGCGGTGCCGGACGCGCGCGTCGGGGTCGACGCCGGCCCCGCGGCAGGTGAGTGACTTGGCGGGGCGGGGGCCGGGGGAAGCCGCTGCCCCGGCGGGTGCCGCGATGGTGCCGAGGAGGCCGACGGCGAGCGGGATGGTGAACAGGGCGGCGCGGAGGGAGGCGGGGCGGATGCCGGACATGAGTTCCCCTTTGGCGTTCGGTGGGCGGGCCTTGCCGATCGATAGAGGCTCAATCGATTGTTAGAGGCTATAACCCTCCTGACTGAGGGGCAATAGGTTGCGTGATACCTTCTAACTCACTTGAGATGGTTGCCTGGTTGCCGGGTGCACGGGGAAGGCGGCTGGTCATGGCGGGAACGGGCACAGAGACCCCGCGGGAGCGATACCGGACCCAGGTACGCGCGGAGATCAAGGAGCACGCCTGGGAGCAGATCGCCGCGGCGGGGGCGTCCGCGCTCTCCCTCAATGCGATCGCCAAGCAGATGGGCGTGAGCGGACCGGCGCTCTACCGCTACTTCGCCGGCCGGGACGAACTGATCACCGAACTCGTCCGGGACGCCTACCGAAGCCTCGCCGACACCCTCCGCACGGCCTCCGCCGCCGGCGCCGACCTGGCCGGACTGGCACACGCCCTGCGCGACTGGGCCCTCGCGGACCCCCAGCGGTACTTCCTGATCTACGGCACCCCCATCCCCGGCTACCACGCACCCGAGGACACCACCGCCATCTCCGCCGAGATCATGACCACCCTGCTCGACGCCTGCACGACACCGGGTGCCCCGCCCTCCCCCGCGACGCCGTTCACCGCCCATCTGGCGGAGCACCGCGAATGGGCCGCCGGCCACCCCGCCCCGCCCGAGGCCCTCCACCGCTTCCTGGCCTTCTGGACCCGCCTGCACGGCGTCCTGTCCCTCGAACTCGCCGGGCACTTCGCCACCATGGGCTTCGACCCCGCCCTGCTCTTCACCGCCGAACTCGACGACCTGCGGGCGCACGGCAGCTGACGTTGCGGCAGCCGGGTCCGGTGTCAGCCGCCGGGGGTGAAGGTCACCGGCAGGCTCTCGGGGCCGCGTAGTCCGCCGCTGCGCAGGCGCAGCTCCTCCGGTCGTACGGCGAGGGCGAGTCCGGTGAGCCGGCGCAGGACGGTGCCGATGGCGATCTGGCCCTCCAGCCGGGCCAGCGGCGCGCCCAGGCAGTAGTGGATGCCGTGCCCGAAGGCGAGGTGGGCGTTGTCCTGCCGGGTGATGTCGAGGCGGTCGGGGGCCGGGAAGCGTGCCGGGTCGCGGTCGGCGATGGCCGAGGCGATCAGTACGGTCGCGCCGCGCGGGACGGTCACGCCCGCGATCTCGACGTCTTCGCGCGCGAACCGGGTGATGCCGGGGCTGACCGGGCCGTCGTGGCGGAGGAACTCCTCGATCGCGCCCGGCAGCAGCCCGGGGTCGGAGCGCAGCAGGTCGAGCTGGTCGGGATGGGCGAGCAGGGTGGCGATGCCTCCGCCGATCAGGTTGACCGTGGTGATGTAGCCGGCCGCCAACAGCAGGAACACCATGGCGATCAACTCGTCCTCGGAGAGCTGCTGTTCCTCGTCCCGGGCGGTGATGAGGGCGCTGAGCAGGTCGTCGCCGGGGTGCGCGCGCTTGGCCAGGATCAGCTCCGTCACGTACGCGCGCATGTGCTGCCACGCCTCGTTCACGACGGCGGGATCCGGGAGCTGCGCGACCCGCGTGATCATGCGGTCGGTCCAGCGCTGGAAGTCGTGGCGGTCGTCCGCCGGCACCCCGAGCAGTTCGCCGATCACCGTGACGGGGAGCGGCAGCGCGAAGTCGGCGACGAGGTCGGCGCGGCCGGCCGGGACGATCGCGTCCAGCAGGCCGTCGGTGACGGCCTGGATCCGGGGCCGCATCCCGGCCACTCTGCGGGCGGTGAACGCCTTGGAGACCAGGCGGCGCAGTCGGGTGTGGTCGGGCGGGTCGCTGCGCAGCATGTTGCTCAGGATCGACTCGCGCTCCGTTTCCGGCAGCTGCGCCAGGAGGCGGGTGTCCGAGGCGTCGCGGACGTCGCTGCTGAGGCGGAGGTCGGACAGGGCCGCGAGGCAGTCTTCGTATCGGGTGACGAGCCAGGCTTCCAGACCGCCCGCGATGACCGCACGGTGCACGGGGGCGTCCTCGCGCAGTTGCCGGTACAGGGGGAAGGGGTCGGCGACGAAGGCCGGATCGGCGTAGGGCAGAAGGACGGGCCGCTCGCTCATGGTGCCTCCGGAAGTACGTCGACGTCGCCCTCACCGCTGAAGGGAGATATACACTGAAAGATCCGGCAACGCCGGGTCCGCTGACCGGTCGGCCTGTCGCCGGGCGGACAGGCGGACAGGCGGACCCATGCGGCCAGGCGGTCGAAGCCCTGACCGTGGAGTCGAGCCGTCCGCGCGTTCTGCGGGTGCAGGGCGCGCCCGTCGGCCGGCACTCACGAAGGTGCCGGACGTCGCATCTTGCTCAGCGGGGCGAGTTGAACGTCTCTCGGTACGCGCGGGGCGGCACTCCGACGTGGGCTTTGAAAAGGGTCCGGAAGTTGGCCGGCGTGCCCAGGCCGCAGCGTCGTGCGACCGCTTCCACCGTCAGGTCGCTCGATTCCAGGAGCTCCCGTGCGAGGCGGAGCCGTGCGTCGAGTAGCCAACGCATGGGCGGGCGGCCGGTGTCGGAGTGAAAGCGGCGGATGAGAGTGCGGCGCGACATCCCGGCCTGGCGCGCCAACTGGTCGACGGTGAGCGGCTGGTGCAGGTTGCACAGGGCCCACTCGTACACCGGCGCCGGTCCGTCATCCGGGTCGGGGGGCACCGGCAGGTCTGTGAACTGGGCCTGACCGCCCGTGCGGTGAGGCGCGGCGACCAGCAGACGTGCTCGCTGGTTCGCCAGTCGGGTGCCGTGATCGCGGCGGATGACGTGCAGGCACAGGTCGAGGCCGGCGGTGACGCCGCCGGAGGTCAGCACGTGGCCTTCGTCGATGTACAGAGCCTCCGACTGCACCGTCACCCGTGGGTACTGCTTCGCCAGTGTCGCTGCGTACTGCCAGTGCGTGGTGGCCCGTCGGCCGTCGAGCAGACCGGCGGCGGCAAGGGCGAACGCGCCCAGGCAGATCGACACCATGCGGCTGCCCCGAGCTGCCGCCTCCGCGAGCGCGGCGCTGACCGCGGCGGAGGGTGTGGCGGGCTCGTAGTACCCCGGGACCACCACGGTGTCTGCGGTAGCGAGGGCGTCCAACCCATCGACGACCGACAGCACGGGGCCGCCGTGCATCGCGACGAGCCCGGGCCGTTCCGCGCACACCGTCAGCGTGTAGGGGCCATCCGGCCAGCTCCCGAAGACCTGCAACGGGATCCCGATGTCGAGTGCGAGGACGTTTTCTAGAGCCAGCACGACCACGCGGTGCTTTTCGCCTGACATCTCACCTCCCGCGGTGATGGCACGATCCTATCGCTGCATGGCACTCATGCCAATGACTGCTTCGCCCGGATCGCGCCTACGGTCGTCTCATGACCGATGCCGGCGATATCGCCAGACCGGGGACCTGCACCGCGAGACGTCCCAGACGAGCGTCATGGACAAAGATCGTGGCCGCGCAGGTCAGCCCATTCGCCACCCGACTGCACGCACTCCGCCTCAGTCGCACAGTCCGAACGAAAGGGCCACACCATGACCACTGACGCACCCCCGCCCGTCTTCGAGCAGCTCCGCCTCCCCGACACGCACCTCACCCGGGACGCCTACGCCTACGTGGCCAGGGCCACGCCCGACTTCGTCTTCCATCACAGCGTGCGCAGTTACGTCTTCGCCCGAGCCCACGCCCAGAACCAGGGCTTGAACGCCGGCGCCGACTACGACGACGAACTGCTGTTCCTCAGCTGCGTCCTGCATGACATCGGGGTGAGCGAGGAGGGCAACGGCGACCAGCGATTCGAAGTCGACGGCGCCGACACCGCAGCGGCCTTCCTCCGCGAACGCGGCGTCGAGGAACGGCGCATCGCCATCGCCTGGGACGCCATCGCCCTGCACACCTCGAACGGCATCGCCGGGCGGAAGGGCACGGAGGTGGCGCTGGCGCAGGCCGGCATCGGCACCGACATCCTCGGAATCCGGCGTGAGGACCTTCCGCCCGGCCTCGCCGACGAGGTGCACGCGCTGCTCCCCCGCATGGACCTGGGCTACGCGCTCAGCGACGCGATCGTCACCCAAGCCAAGGCCAAGCCGCACAAGGCGTCCCCGATGACCTTTCCGGGCACCCTGCTCCGCCACCATCTGCCCTATGGCGCCCATCCCGACTGGTACGACCTGCTCGCTGCGGCGGGCTGGGGCGACAAGCCCGTCGGCGTCTCGGCCCGGCGCCGCGCCGAGACGCCCGAGCAGGTGGGGGCCATGTTCATGGAGTACCTGGAGGCGGGTGACATCGAGGGCCTGGTGTCGCTGTACGAGCCGAACGCCCACTTCGTCCCCACCCCTGGAACCCACCTGGTGGGCGCCGCGCCCATCCGGAAGGGCTTGCAAGAGCTGATCGACACGGGCGCCCGCCTCACGCTCGAACTGCGCGACATCCGACGGGTGGACGACATCGCCCTGGTATCGAACACCGCCACCCTCACCGGTGTCGGCCCCGAGCCGGTCATCTCCACCACCACGGAGATCCTCCGACGCCAGCCGGACGGCGGCTGGGCCCACGTGGTGGACGACCCCTTCTTCAGCTAGAGCCTGGGGCTGGGTTGGCCGGAGGCTCGCGAGTACGGGGTGGGTTGGGCGGTACAGGACACTGACATCTGCCTGTGGCCTTGATCGGGGGGAGGGGGAAGCTCGTGGTCCAGCTGCGTGCCGAAGCGGTCCGGTGGGTGGATGACGAGCCCTTTGACCAGCCCGCCCGCCGAGGGCGAGCGTGAGCATGCAGCAGTGGAGCTATCGCTACGTCGGACCAGCGGAGTTGAGGACCCTTGTCCGGCAGGGCGGCGAGGGTCGGAGCATCCATTCGTCGGCCGACTTCAACGAGTGGGCCGCGACTCAGACGGCGCAGGAGTTGGCCGAGCCCTTCACCTTCGTTGTCGATACGGCTGGAGTCCTGAGGCTCGCGCCGCGGCGCAGCGAGCACGTGGTGTGTGCTGCTGGAGACGAGGTACTGGGCGCTGGTGAGATCAGCTTCAGCGCGGAGTCCGGCAGGTGGGCGGTCGACGAGGTCAGCAATCAGTCGACCGGATACTGCCCGGACGTCAGCTCCTGGCCGGCCGTCGCCAAGGCCCTGGACCGGGCCGGGATCGTTCGCCCTTCCGGCTTCACGCACGAGGTGGTGTTCCGGCGCTGCCCTGCCTGCCGGCAGCTGAATGTCGTGCGCGACGGCGACTTCGTCTGCGTGTTCTGCGACGAGGCCCTGCCGCTGGAGTGGAACGTGGACCGACACGCGTACGCGGTCACGAACACCGCCCGCATCCGCCGTCCCCATCGGGAATCGTGACCGCTGACAAATAGCCAGTGGAGACGTCGGTGAACGACTCACCGCCGTCCCCGTAGCGGTACGGGCTCAGGTCCTCACGGAATGACTCTTTGGGGTCGCCTCCTCGTCGTGGGGTGTTGTCGGGCAGCATGGGGCGATGCACTTCGATCAGCCGTTGCCTCGTGAGGTGAAAGTCGTCGATTCGGCCTCGCTGTTCAGGCTGGAGGAGCGGGCGCGTGACCTCGGCCTGAGCCAGCGGCTGGACCCGGCGTGGGTGCAAGCGAATGCGGCGCCCGACGGAACCCACTACTTGTGGCCGGCCCTCTGGCACAGCCTGTCCCACCGCCCGGACGTTCCACGTCAGCTGCGGTGCGAGCTGTTGATCACTCTGCGCGCGGGAGACCGTGTGCTGAGCCTGCTGGACGTACTTCCCGAAGACTTCACCCCGCTGCCGAGGGTGACCTCACGCGAGGAAGGCATGCAGGTCAGACAGCTCCTTGACCATGCTCCTTCGGTCAGGGAATGGCTACTACGCGAGGGCGAGGGCTCGGGTCGGCTGTGACAGGCCTCACCAGCAGATGAGTGCGGTTGTCAGGCAAACCACCAGACGGCGATGGCGAGCACGGCCAGCAGGAGAAGGAGGGTGACCAGGAGGGGTGCCTTGCTGCGTCGGACGCGGCCGGGTGCGGGGCGGCGCGCGGGGGCGGGCCGCATCGAACAGTAGCTGGGCGAATTGGTGATGACGCCGGTCGTGGTGTGATGTGGAGGCCGAGGATGGCCTGGTTGCTGGGATTCGCGATCTTCGGTGTGGGGTGGCCGACCCTGCGTGAATACCGGAAGGCACGATCGTGATGTTCGTTTCGATCATCGATGCCTGGGTGAGGTCGTTCCTGCGCTCGGCGGCGCGGGCCCGGTCCTCAAGGCGTTCTTCCTGCGGAGTCGCGAGGATTGTGGAGCCGTTCGTGGAACGGTCACGGTGACCGTTCCACGAACGGAAGTCATGGGGCGGGTGAGGGACCGGAGTAGGAGGTGACAGCCGCCGTCGTGACCTCGGCTAGCGGCTCATCGGCCCTTCTCGGTGCTCATGTCGATCAGCCGCTGGGCTGCGTTGTCGCCCGAGATGATCTCGGAGAGCTCGGCACTGTCGAAGGCGACGTCCTCGGCGCTGCGGAGGAACATGGCCTGCTCGTACTCGGTGAGCGCGGCCTCGATGTCGTCGTGGTGCTCGGCGAGGGCCTGGCCGAGTTCGGCACCGTCGAGCATGGCGAGGTTGGCGCCTTCGCCGTTCGGGGGCGCGAGGTGGGCAGCGTCGCCGATCAGGGTCACCCCGGTCACCCGGTCCCACCGGTGTTCGGCGGGCAGAGCGTACTGGGGGCGCAGGACCGGCGCGGTGTCGCCGTCGGTGATCAGGGCGGTGAGTTCCGGCGCCCAGCCGTCGAACTCCCGGGCGATCCGCGCCGTGGCCGCGGCGGCATCGGTGAAGTCGATGGCGGCGAACCAGTCCTGCGGCCTGGCCAGCGCCACGTAGGTGTGCAGGGTGTCGCCGGTCTCCCGGTGGGCGAAGATGTCCTTGCCGGGCGCGGGCGCGATCAGCATCCCGCCGCCGACCGCCTTCGCGGCGGCGGGATGGCGGGTGTCGGCGTCGAAGAGATAGGTCTCGACGTACGAGGTGCCGGCGTACTCGGGTGTGGCGGTGGAGAGCAGCGGCCGGACCCGTGACCAGGCGCCGTCCGCACCGACCAGCAGGCCGGTGACGACGGCGGTGCCGTCTGCGAACGTCACCTCGTGGCGGCCCTCGCCGAGGGCGCGGGTGCTACTTGCCTTGTGCCCCCACCGGACGGTGCCGGCCGGAAGCGAGTCGAGCAGGATCTGTCGTAACTCGCCGCGCTGCACCTCGGGGCGTCCGCCCGTGCCGTCGTCGGCTTTGTCGAGCAGGACGGTTCCGTCCCGGTCGAGGACCCGCATCGCCTGGCGGCCCTCCAGGACGATGGCGTGGAACTCGTCCATCAGGCCGGCCGCCTTGAGGGCGAGCTGTCCGTTGTAGTCGTGGATGTCGAGCATCCCGCCCTGCGTGCGCGCCGACGGGGAGGGCTCGGCCTCGTAGACAGTGGCCGGGATTCCGTGGACGTGCAGGACACGGGCCAGCGTGAGTCCGCCGAGTCCCGCGCCGATGATCGTGACGGGCGTGTGCATGGTGGTGGCTCCTTCGGGATCGGGCCGCCGGTGAGCTCCGGCCGACCGTCTCTGGAAAGGTGTCAGGGCCCGCCGACGAGCAGCCGACATCGGACCTACAGCCCCCGACAGACGACCGACACCGCGGCTCTGCCGCCCGATCACCCCTGGTCAACGCGCCGATCAGCCGGGAGCTGCCTAGCGCGCGCTTCGGCGGCTGACCGGACTCCGCCCCGGCAAAGCGGAACCCGGCGGCCGACTTCTGTCCGCGGATAAAGGTCGGCCGCTCCCGCATCAAGCCGCGTACCCTCGGCCACGTGCCTCGCCATGCGAAGAAACCCCGCCCGCTGGTCGCCGACGGGCGCCCGTACATGTGGACGATGCGCCACAGCCACCGAAAGGACAATGACGGCCGGTCCGTGGACTGCCGCCAGATCCTCACCTTCTCCCCGCAGCCGGCCGGTACGGGCGGCCCGCTGCGCATCGTTTTCACCGAGGGGCCCGGCCGGTACGTCCCGGGTGGGGCCTACACGGGCTCCGGGGACGTGGGCTTCACCCAGGGCGCAGGCCTGAACCTGCACGAGCCGGGCGCCGCCCGGGCCCTGCTCGGCGTAGCGCTGGCCCGTGGGTGGCAGCCGGAGGAGCGGCGGCCGGTGGAGCTCGACGGCTGCCTCCTGCTGGAGCCGGCCGCCGCCGCGCGAGCCGCGTACGCCGGCGGCCCCAAGGAGTCGGAGGGAGACTTCTCCCCCTCCGGGACCTGACGCGGATCTCGTGATGGCCGCCATGTCGGCACTGGCAGTTGGGGTGCCCGTTGGTGATCGAGGATGATGCGGGGGTGACTGACCAGCTTCCCGCCGTGATTCCGGCGATGGTGTTCGATGCGGAGTGCATACCCGACATGGTCGGCGACTCTGCGATGGCCGGGCGCTTCACGGCGGGTGGTGCCGACGTCGTCATAGGCCCGTCCGGGATGCTGATCATCGCGGAAGCGGGTGACGACCCGGCCAGGAGCGGTGTGTGGAACGCGGAAGAGGTCCGTGTGTACGGTCCCGCCCCGGCGCCGGTGACCGATCGGCTCTTGGCGTCGCCCTGGGGTTCGGACGAAGGCCCGTTGCCGATCCACGTCGCGGTCCGCGTAGAGGAGGAAGAGGTCCTGTACCTGGGCACCGCCCAGGTGGGCCAGGTCGGCACAGCAGACGGTGTTCTCACCGACTGCCAACTGCGCCTTGGGTCACCGTTGACCAGGGAAGTCCTCGACCGGGTCCGTCCACCCCGTCCCCCCGTGAACCTTCCTGGCCTGGACTGGCTCAGGCATGTGAACGGCGACCGTGCGGCAGCGCTGGAGGAGTTCGTCACCGGCTGGTACCCCGCCCTCGCCGACGCCGAACCGCCGTCCGCCCGCTCCGTGTCCCCTGTGCCTCGTGGACTGGATCAGCTCTACCGGCTCGCGGAGCAGCGGCCAAAGGTCCTCGGAGTCCAGAACAGCATCCTGCGCGAGCCCGAGCTGCACACCGACCCTCTCGGGGAGATGCTCGTCTTCGGCGTCGAGAACCAAGGCGGCTTCTTCTGGTCGCTCCTGTGGACGCTTGACGGTCCTGAGGCCGATCCGACCGTCTGGTTCCGTGAGTTCGACGAGGAGCCGATTGCAGAACAGGAACCGCTCAGTGGCTTCCTGATCCAGTTCTCCCTCTTCGAGGCTTCCATGGGCGCCGACTACCTGGCCCTGCCCCGCAGACTTACGGCGGCACAAGTCGACCACTTCACGCAAGCCCTGCACCTCGTGCCCCTGCGCCCGTTCTGGCCCTGGGTTCCCACCCGTTTCTACGTGGCGCCCGGCCTGGTCATGTATGTCAGCACCGAGGACGGCGAGGAGTTCGATGCCTGGTGCGGCGCCACCCACCGAAGCGCCCTCGCCCCGCTCGCCGAGCTCCCCATCGACTGGAGGCGCTTCGACGGCTGACCGTCACCGGATCAGCGGTGTGGACGAGGAACATGTATATGGCAGTCACTGACAGGATGTACGGCATGACCTCAGCCACCGCAGCCGACTACGGCTGGATACGCTCCTCGACCTCGCCGTTCCAGTACGCGCTGGAAGTCGGCTACACCCTGACGCTGGTACGGGGAGTCTCCCCCGCCGAGCTGTTCAGGATCGCGGGAGCGGAGCCGCGCGATCCGTGCGACGGACTCGACGAGCTGATCAAGGAGCACTCGGAGCTCTTCTACGGCAGCGAGGACTGGCCCGAGTCGATCCTCACGGGAGCATTCACCGTCCCCGGCACCGGTGGCCAGTGGACCCTCGCCCTGGAGTTCGGCGGTGAGCTGGGGATGCGGGAGAGCTTCATGAAGGCCCTCTCCTCCGGGACGCGGGCCGTCTCGCATTCCAGCAACGGCGGCAAGCCCATGGACTTCTTCCACTGGTACGAGGACGGGGTGCTGCGGACCACCTTCGAGTGGGCGGCCGACCGGACGGGCAGCACTCCCGACGATCTCAACGCCGTGATGCGGGAGCTCGGTCTCGACCCGGACGGCGACCCGGATCCCGGCACCGACACGAAGGCGGCGGTCCTCGCGCTGGCCGAACGCCTCACCGGCGTACGGCTGACCGCGGACCTGCTGGCGAACTCCGAGTACCAGTCGGCCGAGGTGCCGGAGGAGCCGGCCGCGGAGTGGGAGAGCGTCACGATCGACATCACGGACGCGCACGGCGAGCGGACGTACGCACACGTCCGACGCGACCAGCTCTGACGGAACGCAGTGGACCACGGTCGCGTAGTCGGGGTGGTTCCAGTCCGAGTGCGAGTAGTACAGGCCGACCTTGAGGCCCTGCTCCCGCAGTGCGTCCGCGTAGCCAACCAGGAGGTCGCGGCCGGCGGGCGTGTGGCGCACGACGTTCAAGTCGCCGTGGTCCGTGGCCCACAGGGCCACCCCGTCGTGGTGGCGCGCGGTCAGTACGGCGTACCTGGCGCCTGCTCGGGCGAACAACTCCGCCCAGGCCTGCGGGTCGTACCTGGAAGCCGTGAAGCCGTCCAGCTGCCGCATGTACTGGTCGTGCGGCACTTGCCCGTTGTAGAACGCCCAGGACTCGGGGACTCCGTCGACAGCGTAGATGCCGTAGTGGATGAAGATGCCCAACTTGGCATCGGAGAACCAGGGCTGCATGGGCGTGGGGTCTCCTCGGTGCGGGACGGCGAAGGATGGCGGCCGCTCGGCGCCACCGCTCGAAGCTATGCCGGGCCGCCTGTTCCGCGCATGGGTTCCCACTCACCATTGCTGGTCTGTTTTCACCCGACGCGACTGCTACACCTGGCTGGAGGTCGTGCTCAACGGGCGCCTGGTCAGCCGTTGCCCGGCGGGATGATCCGGTGATCCGGCTCCCGCGCCTACGGCACTGCCTGCGTCCGCTGCCCCCTCCTGCCGCCGGCTGGTGGAGATCCGCGAAGATTGCCGGACCCACGACGCGCTTTAGGACCGTTTCTGTCCGCAACTCGCCCTAGCGTGATTCTCGTAAGCCGGACGCGCCCTGGGTTCGACATACGCCTCCAAGAGTGGATGTTTCAGCCCTGGCCGAATCTGCTGGGGAGACCCGGCGCACCGGCTTGACTACCCTTTGTTACTTCATGTGCATCCTTGGAGGATGATCCTCATGGCGAACAGCGCCACCACCGAGCCGGTCCACCGCACCATCGCGGGCCCTGCGGGTCGGATCCACCTGGTCGAGCAGGGCGCCGGGCCTCTGGTACTGCTGCTGCACGGCTTTCCGGAGTGCTGGTACTCCTGGCGCCACCAGCTCCCCGCGCTGGCCGCGGCCGGTTACCGGGCCGTCGCGATCGACGTGCGCGGCTACGGCCGTTCCTCCAAGCCCTCTGACGTGTCCGGCTACCGCATCGGGGACCTGGTCGCCGACAACGTCGCCGTGGTCAAGGCCCTCGGCGAGGAGCAGGCCGTGATCGTGGGCCACGACTGGGGCTCGGTCATCGCCGCGAACTCCGCGCTCCTCGCCCCGGACACCTTCCGCGCCGTCGCCCTGATGTCCGTCCCCTACGCGCCGGCGGGCGGACCGAAGCCGATTGAGATGTTCGCTCGCATGGCGCCCCCGGAGCACGAGTTCTACGTGGCCTACTTCCAGGAGCCCGGCCGCGTCGAGGCCGAGATCGAACCCGACGTACGGGGCTGGCTGCGCGGCTTCTACGCCTCCATGTCCCCCGACACCATGGCCGGCCCGACCGAGCCCCCGGCCGTGCTGGTCCCCACCGGCCACCGGATGCGCGTGCGCTTCCCCCAGGCGCAGCCCGCATGGCTGTCCGACGCCGACCTCGACGTATATGCGGGCGAGTTCGAACGCACCGGCCTGGTCGGCGCGCTGAACCGTTACCGCAACTTCGACCAGGACTGGGAGGACCTCCAGCCGTACGCGGGGGCCCCGATCACCCAGCCCTCCCTGTTCATCGGCGGCGCCCTGGACGGCACCCTCATCATGCAGGGCGAGGTCATCAAGGCGTTCGAGCACACCATGCCGAACATCCACGCCACCCACATCCTCGCCGGCGCCGGCCACTGGCTCCAGCAGGAACGCCCCGAGGAGGTCGGCAAACTGCTGACCGAATGGCTCGCGGCCGTGGACGGCTGACCCCCGCCCACCGCTCCCGCGGCCCCGGGCGTCACCACCGTCCGGGGCCGCCCCGTCTGTCCGCTCCGATCTGAAGGGACAGCCAGCGGCGGCCACGTGCCGCCCGGCGCCTGCCATGACCCCGGCTCGACCGAAGATCACCGATGAGCACCGTCGAAGGCTGCTCACCATCCGCCATCAGCTCACCCCCGCAACACGTGCGGCCACTCCCGAACAGGTCGCCGATGCCATGGTCGCCCTGCATGCCACGGACCCCGCCGGCGTCCACCTCAGCCTGGCCGCCCGCCTCGCCACCCCCTCGGTCTCCGAGGTGGAGCGGGCCCTGTACACGGACCGGAAGCTGGTGCGGATGTTGTGCATGCGCCGCACCATGTTCGTCGTCCCGCGCGCCCTGGCCCCCGTGATCGACGCCTCCACCGCCCGCACCGTCGCGGCCCGGGAACGCCAGAACCTCCTCAAGGTATTGACCGAGCAGCTCGGCCATGACGCACGCTGGCTGGCGGCCACCGAGCAGGCCGTGCTCGCCGCGCTCGCGGAACGCGGCGAGGCGTCCGCGACCCAGCTCGCGGACGCCGTACCGCGGCTGAGAGAGCAGATCGTCGTGGCGCCGGGCAAGCCGTACGAGTCCAGGCCCCGCCTCACGAGCCGAGTCCTGTCCGTCCTGGCCGCCGAGGGCCGCATCCGCCGCGGCCGCCCGCTGGGAACCTGGGCCTCCTCCCAGTTCCGCTGGACGATCGCCGAGCCCCACCCCGAACTTCCCGCCGGCCAGGCCCGAGCCGAACTGGCGACCGCCTGCCTCACCGCCTTCGGCCCCGCCACCACCGAGGACCTCAAGTGGTGGACCGGCTGGACCCTCGCCGACACCCGCAAAGCCCTCGCCGGCACCAACGCCGTCGGCGTGGACCTGACCTGCGGCCCAGGCCACGCCCTGCCCGCCCACCTCGACGCCCCCGCCGCCCCCGAGCCGTCCGCGGCTCTGCTGCCCGCTCTCGACCCGACCCCCATGGGCTGGCGCCACCGCGACTGGTACCTCGACCCCGCCCACGTCCCCGAACTCTTCGACAGGTACGGAAACATCGGCCCCACCCTCTGGTGGCACGGCCGCATCATCGGCGGCTGGGCCCAACGCCCGACGGCGAGATCGTCACCCACCTCCTGGCCGACACCGGCATCGGCACCGGCCGCGACGCCCACCGCGCCATCGCCACCGAGACCGCACGCTTGACCGCCTTCTTCGGCGACATCCGCATCCGCCCCAGCTTCCGCACCCCACTGGAACGACGCCTGTCGATCCAGGACAGCACCTGATCCCCTGAACCGACACATCCACCGGACAGCCGCCGGGTGAGGCTGACGGCCACGATGTCGGCCCGGGTGCCGCCCCGACCGCGCCCGCCACACGTTGACACCGGAACCGTGGGACGCAGTCCCTCAGACCCCGGCTGTGCAGAACACGCACGCCTCCCAGAACGGCAGTGCGTCCAGTACCCGGTGGCGTACGCACGAGGCCATCGCCGCCTCCTGCGGCCCGGGCAGGACGCCCGTACCGGCCTTCGCCGTCGCGGGGTCGAACTCCTCCACCATCGCCCGGTACGTGCGCAGGTATCCCTCGACCCGGGGCGGCTCGTACGTCAGCTCCTCCCACCGGTGGCGGGACAGTGCCAGATCGAGGACGCGCAGCAGGAAGTCCTTGGCCGCGGCCCGCTCCTGCGGCGTGTCCCCCCAGTCCAGGTCCGCCAGGCCGAAGCCGACCACCCCGCGTCCCATCACGTTCTGGTCCTGGAGCGTCAGCAGGGCGGCGAAACGGAAGTCCCACGGCTGGTGGGCCAGCGAGGACACGGCGAGCATCAGCACGTCCACGAACACCGCCGTGCCGCCGTTGGTCATCTCCAGGTACCGACCGTTGCCGCCGTCAAACACGTTCATGTCTCGAGGGTAATGACCCTCCTCATGCGCGCCGATCGATGAGGATCATCGCCACGTCGTCCGTCAAGCGGCCCTCGGTGTGGCGGATCAACGCCTGGTGCAGTTCGTCCAGGAACTCCTGTGGGGAGGTGCCGGCGGGTATCCGCTCCATGGTCTCCGGCAGAGGAAGGAAGTCGTTGTCACGGTTGCGGGCTTCGATCACACCGTCGGTGTAGAGCAGCAGCCTGTCACCGGGCAGGAACGGGTAGCTCTCGGGCTTGGCCGGCGGACCGTCGACCAGGTCTTCGAAACCGAGCGGCGGCAGCGGCGAGGCGGGCATCAGGGCCTGAACCCTGCCCTGGTGCAGCACCAGCGGAGGCGGATGGCCGCGGTTGACCAGGTGCACCACCTGATCGTCCGGTACCTGGGCGATGAGCGCGGTGGTGAATCCCTCCAGGAGGACCTCGGGAAGTTCGGCCTGGGAGTAGGTACCCGGTACGGTGGCCTCTCGCCGCAGCGCGGCAGCGCAGTGGTTCATGACCTCCTGCACTTCGTCCTCGTAGTGAACGGCCTCCCGGAACGCGCCCAACGTCACCGCGACCGCGCGTATGGCGGACAGCCCTTTCCCCCGGACGTCCCCGACGATCAGACGGACGCCGTAGCGCGTCTCTACTGCCTCGTACAGATCGCCGCCTATCTGTGCCCCTGTCCCGGCCGCGAGGCACAGGCTGGCGGCCCGTACCGGGCCCAGGAGCTCGGGAACGGGCCGCAGGACGACTTCCTGAGCCGCCACTGCGATCCGCCGGACCTGGTCGAGCTCGCTCTGCCTGCGCGCGCGCACCGCGTTGCTCAGGATGACACTGGCCACGGACACCACGATGATCCCCAGGAAATTGCCGATGATCAGCTGGGTCTGGGTTCCCCACGAATGGTTGTAGGTCGCGGAGGTCGCGTTCACAGCCGCGGCGAGGACCGCCGCGGACAGCGTGCCCACCGGGCCCATCGTCAGTGCGGCCAGCGCCGGCGTCGTGGTCAGGACGGGGCCCGTGACCAGATCGTGTGCGGGCGAGAGCTCGATGCCCAGCACGCCCAGCGCGATCGCGAAGGGCGCACACTGCGCCAGCGTGAACAGGAGCTCGTGGTGACCGCCCGCTCCTGGTCGAGAGAACGCTCCAGGCAGAACGGGTGAGCGAGGATGTGACCTCATGGGAACAGCCTGCCTCGCGGAAACCGTTACGGCCTCCCGGAACCCGTGACCAGCCGCGACTCTGCGCTCCTACACATGCCGACTCGCACGCGTACGCCGACCGGAACGGACACGCTGAGTAGCCAGCTGTGATGCTCGGCCTGCCCTTCTCCACTCTGGTCGGGGAGCGGTTCGGCTGGCGCGCCGCGTTCTGGGCGATCACCGTGATCACCGTGGCCGCCGCTGCGGCCACCCTGCTCGGAGTGCCCCGTTCCGTGGGCACGGGGAGCAGCGTGGGCTTCCGCGAGGAGGCGGCCGCGTTCAGGAGGCCCGGGCTGTGGCGGGCCCTGTCGACGAGCACGCTCATCATCGGCGCCACGTTCTCCGCCTTCAGCTACCTCAACCCCATCCTCACCGGCGTCACCGGCTTCGCCCCCGGCACCGTCCCCCTCCTGCTGATCGCCTACGAAGCCGCCACCGTCGTCGGCAACAACGTCGTCGGGCGCTTCGCCGACGGTCGCACCACCGCCGTGCTCGCCGTCGGCCTCGCCCTCAACACGGCCTTCCTGGCCGGCTTCGCCCTCCTTGCCGACCCTGCCCGCCCCGGCCGTCGTCTGCATGATGGGCATCGGCCTGGTCGGCGTGACCATGAACCCGACCATGGTGACCCGTGTCCAGCGCATCGGCGGTGCCGGACCGCTGGTCAACACCGTGCACACCTCCTTCATCACCCTCGGCGTCATCCTCGGGTCCGCTGTCGGCGCCGCCGCGATCGATGCCTGGTCCGCTGTGGTTCGGGGCGGGCATGGCCCTGCTCGGTCTCACCGCCCTCTCCCCCGACCTGAGGCGCCGTTCCGCCATCGGGGCCGGCGAGGACGGCCCGCAGGGGAACCCAGAGGACCGCCCGGTCGTCGTACACGCTGCCGGACGGAGGCGGCTGAGGACGGGGAGGCACGGGTGACGGTTGGCGGGGCGGGGTGGACCCGGCGGACTGGCGGGTCGGGGACGTGATCGAGGGCCGGTACCGGGTTCTGCGCGTGCACGGGAACGGCGGGATGGGCCTGGTGTACCGGGTGCGCCACCTCGGCTGGGAGACCGACCTGGCGGTGAAGAGCCCCCGGCGCGAGCTGCTGCACGACGGCCGCGCGAGGGAGCGGTTCGTCGCGGAGGCGGAGAACTGGGTGACGCTCGGCCTGCATCCGCACGTCTGCGGCTGTCACTACGTCAGGACGATCGGCGGGATCCCCCGCATCTTCGCCGAGTACGTCACCGGCGGCAGCCTGCGCGAGTGGATAGACGACGGACGGCTGTACGAGGGCGGCCCCGAGCGGGCGACGGCCCGTATCCTCGACCTGGCCATCCAGATCGCCTGGGGACTTGGGCACTCCCACGCCCAGGGATTGGTGCACCAGGACGTCAAGCCCGCCAACGTGCTCGTCGACACCGCGGCCGACGGCACGGATCCCGTCGCCAAGGTCACCGACTTCGGGCTCGCGGCACGCGCAGGCGAGTTACAACGCCGGTCTGCTCGGGTGGCGGCGCGGCGATCTCACCGACGAGGGACTCCTGGCCCGCCTCGCGGCGCTGCGCGACGGCGCGGACGACCCGTCGGCGGCCGACCGCCTTTCCGCCCTGGTCCACCTGGAACGGGGTGACATCCCCGCGGCCCGCGGCCACCTGGCGCGACCGGCGCGGGACCACCCGGACGAGGCGGAGGCGCTGCAGGCCCGGGAGGCCCTGGACTCCGGGCAGGCCCTCGACGCGCGCTGCGTCGCCCGGTGGGACCTGCCGTGGCAGACGTACCCGGACGGAAGCACGCCGCCCGACCACGACCTGCGGGTCGCCCCCGACCTCCGGCTCGCTGTAGCCGGCGCCGCGGACCGTACGGTGCGGCTCTGGGACGCGCGCAGCGGGGCGCAGTTGCAGGCACTCGCCGGGCACACCGACCGGATCGACTCCGCCGACATCAGCGGGGACGGGCGCTACGCCGTCTCCACCGGCCGGGACCGGACGGTGCGGTTCTGGGATCTGCGGCAGGGTCGGTGGGTGCGGACCGTCCCCATCACCCGCTGGGTGGACGGCGAGGGCCCGGAGAACGCCCGGCGCTTCGACGGGCACAACGAACTGGACCGGCTCGCCGGCCGGGCCTTCACGACGGCGCACCGGGCACACCCGGACAGCCCGATGGTCAACACCGCCGCCGGCCCGGTGCGCCTCGACGCGGACGGGAGCACGGCGGTGTGGCCGGAGGCGGACGGCCGGATCCAGGTCTGGAACCTTCGCGCCGGCCGGCATCTGGCGACGCTGCGCGGGCACTCCGGCGGACAGCGGGTCACGGTCAGCGCGGACGGGCGCCGAGTGCTCGCCGGCAACGGCACCGAGCACGCGGTGATGGAGCTGTGGGACCTGGCCACCGGGCGGTCCGTCCGGCGCTGGGACGACTACCCGGGCCGGGTCGACCGGCTCTGGCTCGGGCGGAAGGGGGACCTCGCCGCCGTTCTGGGCCGGGACAAGGTCATCCGGCTGTGGGAGCTGTACACCGGCCGTTGCCTCCGGCTGCTGAGGCGCCGTCGGGCTTCCACGTCCGCTCGGCGGCGCTGAACGCGCACGCGGGCGCGCTGCTGGTCGGCGGCTGGGACGGGTCCGTCATGTACTGGCACCTCCGACTCGGCCGCTGTGTGCGGACCTTCCGCGGACACCAGGGGGCCGTCAGCGCGGTCGGGTTCTCCGCCGACGGGCAGTCCGCCTTCTCCGCAAGTCTCGACGGCACGGCCCGCCGGTGGCGTCTGCCCGGCCGCTTCACCGCCCCCACCCAGCTGAGCCGCCCGCGCCGACATCGCGAACTCAGCAATTTGGAAGGCCAGTTGAAGGCATTGATCGGGGCAGCCGAGGACGCCGCGGCCGCGGGCCGGGTCGCCGAGGCGCTTCAGGTGCTCGACCGGGCCCGCGCTCTGCCCGGCTGCGAACGCGCACCTCAAG
Source organism: Streptomyces sp. NPDC059989 (assembly GCF_042736975.1). Classification (NCBI taxonomy): domain Bacteria; kingdom Bacillati; phylum Actinomycetota; class Actinomycetes; order Kitasatosporales; family Streptomycetaceae; genus Streptomyces; species Streptomyces sp. NPDC059989. Next base: position 37,331 of record NZ_JBHWUO010000024.1, on the reverse strand, counting down.
TCCTCTCCGCACGGCGCTCCCTGGGCGCGCGCACCAGGCGCACCGGGCTGCGTGACGCCTGGCCGGCGCGGACCCTCGTGGCGCGCACCGGCGAGTACCGGGACGTCGTCAGCGGGCGGGCGGTCGATCTGACGGCGGACGCCCGGCTCGGCGTGTACAGCGACGTCGACGGGCAGATACAGCTGTGGGACCTCGCCGCCGGCACGCGCCGGCGGGTCATCGAGACCGGAGGTCGGCCGCTGAGCGTGCTGCGGCTGAGCGCCGACGGGACGCACGTCGTCTCCGCCGGCGGGGTGGGCATCCGGACCTGGTCGCTCTCCTCCGGCCAGTGCCTGAGTACGGTGCCGCCGGGGCGGGGGAACGGGAACCGGGTCGCGGTCGACCCGGCCGCGCGGCTGGCCATGGCCGTCGACCGCGTCGCGTCGACGATGACGCTGTGGGACCTGCACGGAGGTCGCCGGCTCCAAGTCCTGCCGATGCCGGAGAGGTTGCTCACGTCCCTGGCGTTCGACGCGGCGGGGCAGCGGCTGGTGTCGGCGGGGGACGAGAAGGTGGCCCGGCTGTGGGACCTGGCCTCGGGGCGGTGCGTGCAGGCCGTCGAGCTGGAGCCGTCCGGGTTCGCGACGGTGTCCCTGAGCCCTGACGGTGAGCTGATCGTGGCCGTCGAGTCGGTCAGGGCCGGCGGCGGGGAACCGCAGAGCCGGATCCGGCTCTGGGACGCGGCGGACGGCACGCACGTGCGCGCCTTCGAGCCGTATCCGCAGCAAGTGGCCCCGCGGCTGCGGTTCAGCGCCGACGGACGCTATCTGTTCGTCGGCGGCACGGGCTCGGCCGTGCGGGTGTGGGACGTCGCGACGGGCCGCTGCCTGCGGACCCTGGACGGCCACATGAAGACGGTCACGGCGCTGGCCGTCACCCCGGACGCCGGGTTCGCGCTGACCGCGGACCGGGACGAGTTGCTGCGCCTCTGGGAACTCGACTGGGACCTCGCCCCCTGACGGCACCGCGGGAGGTCGGGCGGCGGCGGGCGGAGCCTGTACCTGCACTGCTCGGGCTCCGGGAGCCCGACCGTGGTGCTGCTGTCCGGGCTGCACGAGGCCTCCGACCCGTGGTCGCTGACGGACACCACCCCGCCCGTACCGAAGGCCCCGGCGGTGCTGCCGGGCGTCGCCGCTTTCGCCCGGGTGTGCACGTACGACCGGCCGGGCACCATCCGCCACACGCAGCCGCCGACGCCCACCACCCGCAGCACGCCCGTGCGGGGCACCCGGTCCCTGCCGGCCATGGTCCGGGACCGTTCGAGCAGGTCGACATCGCGGCCGGCGTCACCGACATCGCTCGCGGCGGGCCGGTGCCGCCGGTACCGGTGGCGGTACTCAGCAAGACCGAGCCCTTCGCCGCGCCGCCCAGCATGGCCAAGGACCTGCCGGCGAAGCTGGAGCGGGCCGGGCCCCAGGCCCAGGAGGCACTGGTGGCCCTGCGGCCGCAGACCCCGCACCTGCTGGCGACGGGCAGCGACCACTACGTCCAGCTCCACGACCCGGATCTCACCATCGCGGCCATCCGCCTGGTCGCGGACCGGTCCGCGGCATAGCCGGGGCCGGCAGTGGATGCCCGCCAGGAGTTGTCGTCCAAGTGCCACGTGGCCGGCCAACAGGTACCGCCGGCCCTCAGCCCGCGGACCTCGGCCGACAACTGCTCCGCGCACCCGGCCCCGCCCCTGGTCACACGGTCTTTATCGCGCCTCCGTCGATGATGTGGTCCGCCCCGGTGGTACTGCCGGCGAGGGGCGAGGCGAGGTAGGCGACGAGGGCGGCGACCTCGTCAGGGCGGACGAGCCTGCCGGTGATCATGCCCGTGGCGGTCGGGAGATGGGCCAGGAGCTGCTCCTGTTCCAGGCCCATCGACTTGGCCAGCTCGGCTCCGTAGCCGTCGGGGCTCTCCCACATGTCCGTACGGACGGCACCGGGCGAGACGGTGTTGACGCGCACGCCCTGGGGTCCGAACTCCTCGGCCAGCGCCTTGCCGAACGCGGTCAGTGCCGCCTTGGCGGTGGTGTAGGGAATGGGGCCCGCGTGCGGGGTCCTGGCTCCGTTGGAGGAGATGTTGACGATGGTGCCGCGGCTGCGGGTGAGGTGAGGCAGCGCGGCCCGGGTGGTGCGGACCGAGGCGAGGAAATTCAGGTCGAACGCGTCGTACCACTGCTGGTCGGTGAAGGTGAGGAAGCCGCCCGTCTGGCCCTCCCCGGAGTCGCCGCCGCCGACGTTGTTGACCAGAAGGTCCAGCCCGCCGAGCTCGGCCTCGGCCCGGGCGACGAGCCGGGCAGGGCCGTCGGCATGTGAAAGGTCCACGGACACGCCGATCGCGCCGGTGGCCTTGAGCTCCGGTGTGATCGTCCGCGCCGCGGCCACCACCCGCATGCCCTCGCCCACCAGTGCGGAGACGATGGCCAAGCCGATCCCCCGGCTCGCGCCGGTCACGACAGCGGCCTTGTTGGTCAGCTGCAGATCCATGGAGCACCCCAATCCAGAGATGAGTCTTTGTCGATGCGCCAACCCTAGAACTTGCAACACCGATGTCGCAAGTTATGAATGAATGGCGACTGTCACGTACTCTTCTAGGAGAGTCAGAAAGAGGGAGCCTCGTGGATCGGAAGAGTCAGCAGCGGCCGCTGCGCGCGGACGCGGAGCGGACCGTGAGGGCAATCCTGGAAGCCGCCGAGCGCGTCCTCAGCTCCAATCCGGCAGCCACGATGGAGCAGATCGCGGAGGCGGCGGGCGTCGCCCGGACGACCGTGCACCGCCGGTTCACCAGCCGCGAGGCCCTGGTGGACGCGCTGACCGCCTGGGCCACGCGACAGTTCCACGAGGCCGTGACGAGCGCCCATCCGGACACCGCTCCACCACTGGTCGCCCTCTACCAAGCGACCGCCAACGTCCTCCGGGTCAAGATCGGGTGGGGGTTCGCGATGAGCAGGACCACACCGGAGGACCCCGACACGGCACGAGCACATGCCGACGTCCTCGCTCAGTGCGACCGCCTGTTCCAGCGCGCACGGGAAGCCGGCGTGCTCCGCCCCGACACCGACCTGGCGTGGGCTCGCCGCGTCTACTACGCCCTCATTCACGAGGCCGCCCAGAACCGCTCGGACGAAGCCGACGATGTCGATGAACTGGCAACCCTCGTCGTCGACACACTGCTGCGTGGCATGGGTCGGCAGGGCAGCCTCCTCAGCCCTTGACAAGTTCCCTGCACGTGTGGCCCTGCACCGGGTTGTTGCACGACTTGCCCTCACGGGCCGGCCGCACGCCTTGACCAGCCCAACACCCGGCGAGGAATGGGCGGTAGCCAACACGGCGGAGCCAAAACCGGCTGCGAACGGCGGAGAGCGACTGCGAGGATCCCAGACATGCCAAGCCCTACCGTGCAAGAACTCCTCGCCAACGTGCACGGACTGACACCCGAACGCGCACGACGGATCGGCGATCACATCGATGAATGCAGACGGCTGCTGAACACACATGCCGACATGGACTCCGTCCAGCAGCATCTGAAGGACGAAGGCGTCGGCATCATCGACGCCATCCTGATCACCACCAGACTGCTGGAGGACCACCACCCGAGCCGACTGCGCGCAGCCCGCGAGATCGTGGAGTGCAGCCCAGCCCGTACACACCACACCACCTGAACGCCTCGGGCTTGTAGGTCCGCCGAACGGACCGATCCGCGGAGTTCGCTCACGAGGCAGTCGCATAGGATTTTGTGAAGATCGGCTCAGGGGGGCCGATCCTGCTCTCGGGGGAATCCACATGCGCAAGACCAACCGCGCCCTGGCCGCGACGGCCGGGGCACTGCTGCTCTCCGGCCTGCTGCCGTTCCAGAGCGCACTGGCCGACGACACCGAGCCGTACAAGCTCTGGACCTTCTGCACGAACGGCTGGGGCGGCTCGCTGTTCGATCCGAAGGAGAAGCCGGTGACCGTGCCGGGCGGCGAGGACGCCGGCTCGGGTTGCTGGATCAGCTTCGGCAGTCCCGACTCCGGCAAGACCTGGATCGGGTCGGACCTGCAACTGACGCTCGCCGCCGAGTCGGTGGCGGCCTCGGGGTACTCCCCGCAGCAGCTGGCCCGGATGCTGCTGGTCCGCACCAACAACGAAGCCACCGAGTGGGCCAAGGACTGGGCCATGCGCCGCTGGACGGTCGCCCCGGACGGCGCGCTGACGCTGACGGTCCCCGCCTGCACCACCAACTGCACCGGGGTGTTCCTCCAGATGTCCGGCGCGCCCCGGAAGCAGGGTGTCGTGCTGAAGGCCGAGCTGAAGGCCACCAGCCCCGGCTACGACTCCACCCCGCTGCCGATGTCGTTCGACTACTTCGGCCGCGAGGGCACCGAGCCGGTCAGCTTCGGCACGCCCGGCACCTTCGTGCCGGTGACGCCCACTCGGCTGCTGGACACCCGCAGCGGCGCCGGCGCGCCGGCGGCCAAGGTCGGTGCCGGCCAGTCGGTCAACGTCAGGATCGCGGGGCGGGCCGGTGTCCCCTCGGAGGGTGTCACCGCGGTGGTCCTGAACGTGACGGCCACCAACCCGACCGCGGGCAGCTACGTCACCGCCCACCCGCACGGCGCCGCCCGGCCGACCGCCTCCAACCTCAACTTCACCGCCGGGCAGACCATCCCCAACCAGGTCACCGTCCCGGTCGGAGCCGACGGGACGGTCGACCTCTACAACTTTGCCGGAACGGTCGACCTGATCGCCGACATCAGCGGCTACTACCTGGCCGGGGACAGCGGGCAGCGCTTCACCGCCGTCAGCCCGAAGCGACTGCTGGACACCCGCAGTCCCTGGATCACCCCGGGCACCCCGACCAGGCCGTTCGGACCGGTCGGAGCGGGCGGGACCATCACCCTGGACGTCGCCGGGAGTTACCCCGGCGCCAAGGCGGTGACCCTGAACGTGACGGCCACCAACCCGACCGCGGGCAGCTACGTCACCGCCTACCCGCACGGCAGCGCCCGGCCGACCGCGTCCAACCTCAACTTCACGGCCGGGCAGACCATCCCCAACCAGGTCACCGTCCCGGTCGGAGCCGACGGCAAGGTCGAGCTCTACAACTTCGCCGGGACGGTCGACCTGATCGCCGACATCAGCGGCTACTACTCCGCCACCGGCTCGAAGTTCGTCCCGACGGGGCCCACCCGGGTGCTGGACACCCGGAACGCCCCGGGCGCGCCGCTCGGCGAGCGCAAGGAGCTGGACATCCAGCCCAACTCGTGGAAGTTCGGCATCCCGCCGTTCGGGGTCACCGGCGTGACCATGAACGTCACGGCGACCGGTGGCACGGCCGCCAGCTACCTGTCGGCGGCACCGAGTTCGGGCTGCGACCGGTACCACGGAATGTACCCGGAGTACTCGAACCTCAACTTCACCGCAGGGCAGACCATCGCGAACGCGGTGACCGGCCAGCTTCCCCCGCTGAACTACTGCGGGCAGCGCACCTGGGCCGACGCGGTGACCATCTACAACCACGCGGGCACCGTGGACGTGATCGCCGACGTGAGCGGCTACTTCCTCCAGGACTGACCCTGCACGGCGCCGGCCCCCGTACCCTCCCCGTCACGGGACCGGTACGGGGCCCTCGCGATGTCCGGTCCGTCAGAAGCCGAGTTTGCGCGGCTGCTTGTGTGAGCGGGCCGGTGCCGGAAGCTGCCCCGCGACGATCGCGGCGAGCGCGAGCCCGAACCCCACGAGCTGGACCGGACCGAGCATCTCGCCGAGTACGACGGCACCGAGAACCGCGGCGACCAGCGGCGAGAGCAGGACGAGAACCGCCACCGAGGCGACGGGCAGCATGGTGATGCCGCGGAACCACAGGACATAGGCGATCAGACCTCCGACGAGACCCAGCCAGAGGTAGCCGAGGGCGGCGGGTAGGTCGATCACGGGCGGTGCCCCCTCGGCAAGGAAGGTCAGGGGCAGCAGGAAGAGGCCTCCTGCCGTGAGTTGCCAGCCGGCGAAGCTGGTGGGACTGGCCTCGGCCGGACGTCCCCAGCGCTTGGTGAGCGTCACCCCGAGCGCCATGGAGGCCGCGCTCGCAAGGCCCGCCAGGATCCCGATGAAGTCGAGTGCCGCGTTCGGCCCGATCACCACCAAGCCGACGCCGACCACGCCGACCGCTCCCCAGGCGATACGCCAGGCGGAGGGGCGCTCGTGCAGGACGGCCACGGCGAGAGCGGCGACGACGAGCGGCTGGGCCGCCGCAAGGGTGGCGGCCACTCCCCCGGGCAGGCGCTCGGCCGCGACGAACAGCAAGGGGAAGCACAGGCCGATGTTCAGCACGCCGAGTACGGCGGCCTTCCCCCACCACACGCCACGCGGCAACGTCCGGGTGATCACCAGCGCGATCAGGCCGGCGGGCAACGCACGCAGGAGCCCCGCGAACAGTGGGTGCCCCTGCGGAAGGAGCTCGGTGGTGACGACATAAGTCGTGCCCCACACCACCGGAGTGAAGGCCGTGAGGGCGACGCGAGGCAGATTCCCACGGGGAGCACCGCTACCGGTACCGGCTCCGCCGGACGTCCCTTGCACTGCTGAACTTGTCATGCCCGCAGTCTCATCCGGCAGCGATCAATGAGTCCAACACATGGTTTTCATCTCATCGATCTCGATGCACGATGGATCCGTGGACCTCCAACAGATGCGCTACGTCATCGCCGTCGCCGAGACGAACAGCTTCACCCGGGCAGCCGAGCGATGTCTGGTCGTCCAGTCGGCCCTCAGTCACCAAATCGCCCGTCTGGAACGGGAACTGGGCGCGAGACTCTTCGAGCGCACCAGCCGCCGCGTGCGGCTGACACCGGCCGGCGCGGCGTTCCTCCCCGCCGCCCGCCAGTGCCTGGATGCCGCCGAGCGAGCGGCCGCCGAAGTCGCCGCGGCCGTCGGCGAGGTACGGGGGCGGCTCGCCGTGGGCCTGATCCCCACCGTCGCCGCGGTCGACATCCCGGGCGCACTGCGGGACTTCCGCCGGCAGTACCCCCACGTACGCATCAGCTTGCGCGTGGGCGCGAGCGACGAACTCGTCGAGCAGGTCAAGGAAGGAGCCATCGAAGTGGCCTTCCTCGGGCTGCCGACCACAGCGCGCCCCCACGGTGTCGACTCCCGTGAACTCGCCCGTGACCGCCTCGTCGCCGCGGTCGCGCTCGACCACCCCCTCGCCCAGGAAACAGCGGTCGACCTTCGCAGGCTCTCCACCGAGGTGTTCGTGGACCTGCCGGCCGACACAGCCGGACGTGCCCAATCCGACCAAGCCTTCTCAGCCGCGGGCCTCAGCCGCGACGTCGCCTTCGAGGTGACCAACGCGGACTACTTGGCCCGACTGGTCGGCCAGGGCCTCGGAATCGCCCTGCTCCCCTCCGCCTACGTACCCCAGCTCACCGGCATCACCACCATCGAGGTCACCGACGCGCCCGCCCGCGTCGAGTACGTCATCTGGAGCCGCGCCAGCCTGACGCCCGCGGCGACCGCCTTCCTCGCCGTTCTTGACATCCCGGCCATGCCCGGCGCGGAGTGAAACCCCGCACGGCACTCCGGGCTCCGGGCGGCCTTGATGGCGGATGCCACTGCATTCAGGAGGTCCGGGTGTGGTGCTCCAGCAGTCGGGTGAGCAACCGCACGAGCTGATCGCGTTCGGCCGGGCCCAGCGGCGCGAGCAGTTCGTCGTGGAGGTCGTCCAGGACCTCGTCTAGGAGGCGTAGGTGGCGGCGGCCCTGGGGGGAGATCGTGATGATGTTGCGGCGCCGGTCGCCGGGATCCGGCGCCCGTTCGACGAGGTCACGCTCGGCCAGCTCGTTGAGCACGCCCACCATGTCGCTGCGGTAGATGCCGGTGCGCCCGCTCAGCACCGCTTGGCTCCCCGGCCCGAAATCCAGCAGTGAGGCGAGCACGGCGTAGTGCCACTTGTGGGCGTCGACCTGGGCCAGCCCCTCGTTGATCAACCGATCCGACCTCACGGACAGTTGCGACAGGAGTCGGCTCGCGCGTCGGCGCAGCCTGTCGGGGGTCTTGGGCGCCCCGTCGTCGGGCATGTCGGCGGCATCGGCTCTGCTCATGGCGCCGATCTTATCCGTTGCGTTAGTCGGACTAACGATATACGTTCGATCATGACAAACCGTTAGTGCCGTAAACGATTGAGTGAGCTCCAAGGAAGGAAAATCTTGCCCACCAAGAGCTTGCAGATCCCCACCGCAGACGGCCAGGCCGACGCTTTCGCCGCCTTCCCCGACGGTGGCGAGCGGCACCCGGGGGTGCTGCTGTACCCGGACGCCTTCGGCGTGCGGCCCGAGTTGGAGAACAAGGCCCGCGAGCTTGCCGGGCATGGGTACTACGTGCTCGTCCCCAACCTCTACTACCGGCACGGCGCGACGCCGGTGGTCGACCTTCCCGAACACATCAGCGAGGACAACCGGCCCGAACTCTTCACCCGGCTACTGCCCTTGGTCGAGGCCCACACCACCGAACGGATCCTGCGCGACGCCGACGCGTACCTCAGGTTCCTCACCGCCCAGCCCGAGGTCAGCGCCGGGCCCGTCGCCACGATCGGTTACTGCCTGGGTGCCGCCCTGGCGATGCGTACCGCAACGGCCCACCCCGACGAGGTCGCCGCCGTCGCCGGCTTCCACCCCGGCTTCCTGGTCACCGACGCGCCCGACAGTCCGCACCGCCTCTTCCCCAAGCTCACCGCCGAAGTCCACATCGGCCTCGCCGAAGGCGACATGGCGCCCGAGGTCCTCAGCGAGTTCAACCAAGCCCTGGACGCCGCAGGCGTCGACTACACCACCGAGATCTACCCCGACACCGTCCACGGCTTCACCATGTCCGACACCTCCGCCTTCAACCCCGCCGCGCTGCAGCGCCATTGGGACCGCTTGCTCCCCCTCCTGGGCCGCACCCTGACCAACAGCTGACGCTCCGTCCGGAGACCGAACCCCAACGTGCGCGGATGCTAGCTTCCTCCCCATGGTGGAGCACCAGGAGATAACCGGGGCGGCCTACGACGGGGTCGTCGAGCTGTATGCGTCGATGTTCGCCGATCGGCTGGAGACGCAGCCGTTCTCGCGGAACGTGATCGGCATCTTTGCCGAGCTGGTGCGGGGGACGGGGAACCTGCGGGCAGCCGATGTTGGCTGCGGACCCGGACATCTGACGGCCATGCTGCACGACTTGGGCCTGGACGCCTTCGGGCTGGACCTCTCCCCCGCCATGGTCGACCACGCCCGGCGGGCCCATCCGGCGCTGCGGTTCGACGAGGCACGGATGGAGGCCCTGCCGGTCGAGGACTCCGCGCTCGGCGGCGTGCTGGCCCACTACTCGATGATCCATACCCCGCCCGGGGAACTGCCCGCACTGCTCGCCGAGCAGGTGCGCGTCCTGGCACCAGGGGGCCTGCTCCTGGTCTCGTTCTTCGGGACCGACGGACCGGAGCCGGTCCGCTTCGACCACAAGGTGACGCCCGCCTACAGCTGGCCGGTGGACCGCTTCGCCGAGTTGCTGGACGGGGCCGGGCTCGTTACGTTCGCCCGGCTGCTCCACGACCCGGCCTCCGAACGTGGCTTCCTCGACGCCCACTTGCTGGCCCGCCTGCGCTGACCGGGACCTCGCCGGTCCGGCCGGCGAGCAGGCGCGGGGCGCTTTCAGTACCGGCGGATCAACGGCGCCGCCTGCCACCACCGGCCCGCCGCTGCTCCGAACCACACTCCCGCAACCGATGCGGACGGAAACCGATGCGCCATGATCGAGCCTTACGTCCAAGTGATCGTTCCGAAAAGCAACGCAGACCACCCTGACCGACACGGCTGGCACGTATTCACAGGCTGCCCGGCCTCAATGCGCGAGGCGCCACGAAACGCACGCCAAGCCCACGACGCCACCCTCGCCGCCCACGCGTCCGGTGCCGACGTCCTCCGCGAACGCAAGGGCGGCTGGACGGCACGCGCACTGCGCCCCGGCTGGCAACTCCACTGGCATCAGGCCACAGTCCTCGCCGGGAGGAACCCGGCCGACTGTATCCGGGCCGACGACTTTCGGTGGCCGGACATGAGCGAATGAGGGGACAGCTCGAACGGAAGGTCGCCGTCAGCCCACGGCTCACGCGGGCATGCGGGCGTGCGGGCGAGCGGGCGGCGCAAAGGCCGTGTCAGTAAGGCCGTTGCAGTCGTGGGGATTTACGGCGGAGCGACGGCCCCCACCGCTTCTTGGTTTTCTCTGCAAAATCAGCGTCCGATCCCTGGACCGGCCTGCATTCCTCGCCACGCGGGCACTACTCTCCCCGCCGTGAACATCAACATCAACGGCTTCACCCACCTCCCCCGGCCATCCGCGAGGAGATAGCCGACTTCCTCGACACCCGCCGCAAGATGAACCCCACCATGGCGGACCTCCTCGAGAACCTCCTCGACCGGCTCCTGGCCGACCACCACATCGAGGCCGGTACGAACGAGCCCACCCCCTACGTCCGCGTCAAGAACCCGGGCACGAAGTCCTTCGTCTACGTCAACGCCCCCGGCAAGGTGGACCTCCTGCTGGAGCCGCACGACGCCGACGAGTACATCGCCACCGGGTACGCCGAGGCCCAGCAGAACACGATGGGCTACCGCGTCACCGTCCAGCTCAAGAACGTCGTCTCCGTCCTCGTAGCCGCCGAACTCGCCCACATCGCCGCGGACAAGCAGCGCGCTTGACGCTTCGCGGTCCAGTCCCGCTCCCTGGGACGCCTCTGTCGTCTTTGACCTGCGGAAGCTACTGTCCGGCCGAGACATCTGACGACCCGTTCAACATGGCCGGCGACCTCGCCAAGGACCCCGAGCCCGGCAAGAAAGAGACCGAGCCGGCTGACGGCACCACCCAAGGCGCCAAGCCCGAGACGCCGCAGATCAGCGAGGGAAGGTGGATCGCCGCCTCCATCATCGCGGTCGTGCTTCTCGACGGAGTCGCCATCGCCAACGCGAGCGGCAAGGACACGAACGCGGAGCCCACCCCGTCGGCGTCGCCCAGCTGCGTCGGGACCGGGTGGGAGGCGTACGTGGAAGGCCGTGACTTCGGCCGGGCGAACGCGGAGACGGCCCACATACCCGCCGACAAGGCCCACAAAGCCAACACCCTCGGCGAGGAACTCTACGAAGCGGCCAACGGGCAGGCGAACAATCAGTCCAAGGACCTGATGGACGCCATGGCCGTCGACCGCGCCGACGCCCAATGGTGGTACGAGAAGAACATGCCCAGCGGGCTGCGCGCCAGGTACCGGGAGAACTGGAACGACCTGGTCAAGGGCTGCATAGGCGGCACGATACCCATGTTCGACCACCCCTTCGGATACCCCACCGCCAGCCCGACTTCCACCGGCGTACGGCTCGGCGCAGATACCGCCGGCGCTTCCTGCGGCGTCGGGCCACCCGCTAGAAGCGCTGGACGAACTCGCAGGTGTTGGGTACGACGAGGCTGTCGCGGGCGGTCCTATCGGCGAGCAGCACGTCGAGGCCGGGGCCGCAGTCGATCTGGTCGTAGCCGCCGTTGCGGCTGACGATGACGTCGTTGCCGCCGCGTCCGATCATGGTCACGGTGATCAGGGTCGGGCCGTTCCAGCCGTCGAAGTCGGTGAGCCGGTCGGGGCCGTCGCCGCCGATGAGGATGTCGTTGCCTTGCCCGCCCACGAGATCGCTCGGGAGATCGGTGTCGTTTTGAGCCGTGTCGTTCCGGTCGCCGAGGTTGGCGACGATCCGGGTCACGCCCTCGCCCGCGCAGAGCACCGTATGGCCGCTCCCGGAGCAACCTGGTCCCGCGGTGAGATTGCTCGTCGTGTCGGTGATCCGGAGGGTTCCTGCGCTGAAGGTGTCGAAGGTGACCTTGTTGGTCTCGCCGGGCAGGGCCGTAAAGGTGAGCCGGCCGTTGCTGATCGCCACGAAGGCGGGGCTCGCGGACGCGGGGCTCGCGAAGGCCATCGTCAGCGTGAGCGCGGCCACGGCGGAGGCGGCGACGCGGACAGCGGTGCGGAGACGTGAAGCGGTCGAGCTCATCAGTACTGGTCCTTGCGATCGGCGAGCACGGATCTGGTCCTGGATCCGTCGCCCCCTTCGCTACCCGGGGTGACAGAGCGGCTCACCCCTTCATCCCACAGTGACCTCGTGTGCCGCAGTAGGCCCCCCGTCCGGCCCAAGCACCACGCCCCTCGCCAGGGCCCGGTGCGGCCGGGCCGGCGGACGACATTCTGCCGGAACCGGCTCCACGAGGCGTGGCTCCGGATGGACAGGTGCTCGAGCGCCCGTTCATGGACCGCTGTGGACCAGTGAGGACCACAGGTCAGGCCGGTCCGGTTGGGCCTCACGGAGCTCCCGGGTGGCATGGTGCAGCGCGAGGGCGGCGCGGTCGGCGGCGGGTGTGTCCGGCAGACGGCGATAGAAGGCGTGGGCGGCGACGGCCGCCAGGGGATCGTCGAGCGGCCAGAGGCTGGCGATGACATGACGGAATCCGGCCAGGTGGAAGGCCGAGGCCAGATGGATCACCTCGTCTGCATGCTGCACGCCTCGGTCCGCGGTGGAGCAGGCGGACAGGTAGGCGAGTTCGGCGGCGGTGAGGTGCAGACGGCTGACGTCCGGGATGGAGAGGGTGCCGTCGGCCAGGCGGAGGCCACCGCGGGAGGGGGCAGCGAGGTCGGCGCTTGCGTGGCAGGCGAAGTGAGCCCAGGTGGCACTGTGCAAGGCGGTCAGCACGTTGTCGAGGTTGGCGTCTTCGCCGATCAGCGGCGGTGGGTCCGGTGCGTGTGCGTGCAGGGACGCGGCCTCGGTCACGGTGTGGGGCAGATCGGGTCGGCCAGGGGTCCGTTCGATGGCGACCGTGAGCTGCCGGCGCGTCGTCGCGGCGGGCCTGGAGCGGCTGTCCGCGAGTGTGCGCAGCGTCGGGGCGTAGGAGGACACGGCGTGGTCGAGCGCGCCGGGCCGTCCCGGGAGGCCGGCGGCGTGCAGGGGGAAGATTCCCAGCAGTCCGGTGGGCAGCCACCACAGACGGGGTTTCGACTCGACGGTGCCGATTGAGGTCGGCAGCGCGGTCAGCACCGGTTCTACGGTCGAAGTCCAGAGCCACTCGAGGATCTCCGGGATCACCCGCTGCTTGCTGAGGGCTGCGGTGAGGCTGCCGGCGCGCGTGGCGTCGAGCAGCTGCGTGGTGCGAGCCATGCAGTCCTTGAGGGTGAGCCGGTCCAGTGCGACCGGCACGGGCGCGGCGTCGGCGGTGACGATGATCGCGTCGCTTCTGCGGTAGCCCGTGTTCACCAGCACCACCGCTCCGCCCGTCGCCGCCGGACGGAGTTCGTCCAGCCGCGGTGGGAGGTGGAAGCGGTCGAAGCGGTCGTGCTGTCGGATCAGGGTGAGCAAGGCGTCGTGTTCGTTCCAGAGTTGCTTGCGGTCCGCGACCACCGAGGCGTTTTCGGCCGGCATGCGTCCTCTGCCGGCCGCAGTGGCGTTGAGTCGATTCCGGTTCTCCCGGAACCTCTGTGCGAGGACGGGATGTGCTTCTTCGAGCTCGGTGAGGTCGGTGCGGGTGTCGAGGTGGGCAGCCAGGAGGATGCCCCTCCCCATTTCGGCGATCTCCACCGCCCCCGTTGCATCCCCATTGGCGCAATGGGCCGCGATCGCCTCGCCGACCAGACCGAAGTGCTCCTTGAGGCGGTGCTCCTGATCGGCCCAGCCGGCCTCCCGGGGCACGACCGAGGGCAACAGCTTGACGGCGGCGTCCAGCAGTCTTTGGGCCGACGAGGGATCGTCCATCGCCTGGGCGAGCGAGCCGGCCGAGTGTCCGGCATGGACCCGATGGACCGGGGATGCGCCTGCCGTACGGGAGACCTGAGCCTCCAGGTGACGCAGCGCCGTGTACCCGATCCGCTCCCCGCCGGCATCGAACCGAAGGAAGTAGAGACCGGCGAGGTTGGACAGGTGCCTGGCTCGGTCGACGTGCTCGTCGGGTGTGGCGGCCACAGCCTGCTCCGCCAGCTCGACGGCCCGCGCCAAGTACCGGGATCTCTCGGCCTGGTCCCGCGACCCGTCATTCCGCTCGAAGCCCGAGCGGTACAGGGTCCCGAGATTGGAAAGGTACATGGCCCGGTTGACGTGATCGTCGGGCGTGGCTGCGAGGCCCTGCTCCGCGACCTCTATGGCCCGCTCCAGATACCGCGGCCCCGCACCGCGCTGGAACCCCGACCAGTAGGTGATCGCAAGGTTGGAAAGGTACTTGACCCGGCTGGGTTGACCGTCGGAGGTGGCCTGAACAGCCCGCTCGCCGAGCGTGACGGCCCGTTCCAGGTCGCTCGGCACACCGTCCCGATCGAACCTCGACCGGTAGGCCTCCCCTAGGTTGGAGCAATCCCCTCCTCCGTCCGGGTCGTCGTCCCGCGCTCCCACAACAGCCTGCTCGCCGAGCGCGATCGACCGGTCGAGATCGCTCGACACGCCATCGCGCTCAAACCGCAGCCGGTATGCGAGCTGCAGGTTGGCCAAGGGCAGCGACCGGGCGGGGTGGTCCTTCGGAGTGCCCGAAACCGACTGCTCGCCGAGCTCGATCGCCCGTTCCAGATCGCCGGGCCGCCCGTCGCGCTCGAATCGGTGCGCGTAACAGCTGGCGAGGTTCGTGAGGGCCAGTTCCCGATCGCGGCGGTCGTACGTGGCCGCCTGCTCGCCGAGCTCGATCGCCCGCTCCAGGTCGCTCGAACCTCCGCCGCCGAACTCGCACCTCGAGTGGTAGCTGCTGGCGAGGCTGGTCAGTGCGAACACCCGGTCGATGTGGCCCTCGGGGACCGCCGCCATACCCTCCTCGCCGAAGTCGACTGCCCTGTTGATGTCGCTCCGTACTCCGGTCCGCTGGAACCTGAGTTCGTACGCGCTTCCCAAACAGGCCAGGTACACGCCCCGGTTCCGGTGGTCGACGGGGGCGGCAGCCTGCGCCTCGGTGAGGAGGCTGATGGACACCTCGAGGAGGGCCGGCTCGGCACTGACCTGGGCGCGCTCGTGAAATCTGGCACCGGCCTCGGCTTGCTCCTCGTACTTCGCCTCCGGCCCGACGAGATCGCGCCACTCACGGGGAATCCGCTGGGTGGCACCGGCCTGCGGCTGCAACTGCCACAGCGCTCGTGCGGCTTCGTCGACGCCTGCGCCGCGGAGGGCGTCGAGCTTCCCCGAGACGTACCGGGCTGCCCTTCCCAGAAGATCATGGATCGCCACACCCCCTCGCCCCCTCACCCCTCCGCGCCCCGTGCTCCGGCGCGCCCCCCTGCGCGGCCACCAATCGCCGACACCCTCTGTCGGTAGCCGAATACGCACCGCTAGCATGCCTCCATCTCCGCGCCGGAAACAGGGGGAATGCATGGATCCAGAAGAGCGGCGCGCACTGACCGCTTTGTGTGCGGAGTTGATCGAGCTGCGGAAAGAATGCGCTCAACTACCCGATGACAAGCAACAGTTACTGTCGCGGATCGAAGTGGAGGCCAGGGCCCGGCGGCCGGTGCTGCCGCTGCTGCGCGAGTTGCTGGGCACCAGCCGCTCCGACCCGCTGCAAACACTCGGCGGCGGACTGCCGGGGGCGGGCCCGGGACGGGCCGATGAGGAACGGTTCGGCTGTCCGGACCGGGCTTGCGACCGAACGGCCACCACCTATCCGGCAGGACCGGTGCCCCGTTGCCGGCTGAGCGGCGAATCGATGAAACGGACGTAGATCCATGGGCAAGTTCTTCGAGGAACTGGCCAAGAAGCTGGCGGAGAAATGGGTCAGCCTCCTTCTGCTGCCCGGAATACTGTTCGCGGCCGCCGCATGGCTGGGTACGCGGCTCGGGCACCGGCACGCATGGGACCGCTCCCTGCTGAACCGCGCCGTGTCGGACACCGCGGCCGCCGTCGGGCGCCAATCCGCCGGAACCCAGGTGCTCCTGCTTGCCGGAGCACTCCTGGTGAGCACCGGCATCGGCCTGGCCGTACAAGCCATGGCCGGGCCCACTCGGCTGTTGTGGCTCGGCCAGTGGCCGCGGCCGCCGGCCTGGCCAGGCGCAAGGCTGGTACGGAACAGACGAGACCGTTGGCTCGCGCTCGTGGAACGACGGCAGGAGCTGGAGAACGCGGCTCCCGCCGAGTCGCGAACCCCCGCTCAGCAGTACGAGGTCGACCTCGCAGCGGCCCGCGTCAACCGCCTCGCCATGGCCATGCCCGGCCGCCCGACATGGATGGGTGACCGCATCCACGCCGTCGAGCAAATCGCCCGGGACCGCTACGGTTTGGACCTGGCCTTCGCCTGGCCCCGGCTGTGGCTGGTGCTGCCCGAGAACACGCGTGCCGACATCACCGCCGCGCACGCGGGGTTTGCCGCGGCCGTCGCCACCGGTACCTGGGCTTGGCCCTACCTGATCCTCGGCGCCGTGTGGTGGCCTGCGGCCCTCGCAGGCATCGGCATCGGCCTGACGGGGTGGACGCGCGCGCGTGCCGCCATCGCCGACGTCGGCACGATGTCCGAAGCCGCCCTGGACGTCCACGGCCGCGCCCTGGCCGTTGCCCTCGGCGTCGGCGCTCCGAACGCTGTGGGGCCGCTCACGCCCGTCGAGGGGGAGGCGCTGACCGGCCTGCTGCGCAAGGGGCGCTGACCTGACTGGCCTGGCGGGGGTGGCCCATCGGCGACGAAGCCTCCGCAGCTCAGGCCTGTGTCCCATAGATGATCCCGACCGCGCCGGGCCAGGGTGCTACTTCTCCAGCGCCCGCACCGCCTGCCGCTCCAGGTCCAGGCAGCGGTCCACGCGCTCCGCGCACGCGTCGAAGAGCGTTCGTCGCCCCTCGGCGCCGGCATCCGGGTCGGCATCGCGGGCGAGCACGGCCAGCTCCGACCAATGCAGGGCGGACTCCCTGAAGAGCGCGGCAGCCTCCGGGCGTCCGACGAGGTCGAGGAAGTCGGCGTACAGCGGCCGGGTCGCGCCCGGAGCGGTCCATTCCTCCTCCAGGCAGGCATACAGCCGCCCGGTGCCGAAACGGAAGGCCTCGGGCGAGCTGCCGAACCGACGCTCCCAGCCCACCTTGGTGGTGCTGTCGCGCAGCTGCGCGGCGAGCTTCTCCATCCCGGTGAAGCCGAAGTTCACGTCGAACTTGTTCCCCAGAACCGGCCCGGTGAGATGCGTGATGGTGGAGGCGATCGCCCCTGCCACATCCGGCTCCCCCTCGGGCGGCCCGGTGGGCACGATCAGCTGGTGGCGGCCCTCGCGGTGCGCGGTCCAGGCAGCACCGAACTCCTCGCGGTCGATCCGGTACGGGGTCTCGGCACCGTCCTCGATCAGCAGGTCGTCGCCGTCGTAGCCGGCGATGACAACGGTGTACGGGTCGGCGCCCGTCATCTCGGCGTCCGGGTCGGCTTCGTGCCAGGGCAGGGAGGAACGGTCGACCACGCAGAAGGCAGGCTGCCCCTGGTCGAGCGCGGCACGGACCCGGCCCCAGCGGGGCTTCATCGCGCGCGTGGCGTCGTACGGGATCCCCAGGCGACCGAGCGCGACCTGCACCCAGGGCTCGGGATGGGCCTGGGCCACGATCGTGGCGATGGGCAGCCGGCCCTCGTACTCGAAGACGAAGTACATGAAGCCGATGCCCCCGGCCAGGCCGGCAACGAACTCCTCGTCGTGGACACTGCCCAGGGCGTGGCGGATGAGGGAGGCCTCGCGGTGGCGTCCGGTGCCGAAGTCTTCGTACACGAGCACAGTCATGCGGTCACCCTATCCGCGGAAGCCACGCAGACCACGCGCGCCGGGTGTCAGTCGCCTCCGCCGCCACCACAGGAGGAGCCGCCACCGCAGGACACGCCGTCGCCGCAGGAGAAGCTGACGCCGTCGTTCGTCCACGATCCGGAACGCCGGCGCCTCCGCGAAGACCTGCCCCGGAACGCGCCGCCTCGCACGGCCTGGAAGAGCCCCCAGGCGAGACCGACCCCGACGACTATCAGGTATTCCATTTCCGTTACCCCCGTTTCCTCTCCATTCTCGCCTGTGACCCTGCCGCGGGTGCTTGCCGGCGGTCACCCAGCGCGGCACCCGCGCGCCCGGTGACGGACGCGCAGTCGCCTCGGAGCCCGGCGAGCGGTTGAATACCCGGGTGGTGAACTGGGCACAAACGCACGACTGTCACTTCGAGACCGATCGCGTCCCCGAGCTCTTGGAGCAGCTGGAGCGGGAGAGCGACGCAGAAGCGTGGAAGGAGCTGGGGTACAGGCTGGTCCTCGAGTACGACCTCGTCTCCCCCGCCGGCTTCGCCGCACTGCCCCGCCTGGTACGCCTCGCCTCCGGCAGCGCGGACGCACGCCGTCTGGCCGGAGAGATCATGGAGCGTGCGGCAGGGCAGCACGGCTGCGACGAGCTACTGGCGGACTGCGCTGATGCCATCGTGGAGTTCCGTGGACTGCTGCACAGGCACCTACGGACGAGGCCGGCCGACTACCTCGCAACCTTCCGTGCGCTGCTGGCGGTTGAGGAGGAGTACCACTGGGCGGCTGTCCTGGGAGACTTCTCGGACTTCTACCGACTGGACTGCCCCCACTGTGCCGTGGAAGTGACCGTCGCCATCGGCGACTACGGCCGGTACTCGGCGATCCGGGACTGGAACCTGGGCGATGTGGACCGGCGTGACCTGCGGCCGGCGCCCGCCGAGGGATTGTCCGGCGTCGGCCGATGGATGTACGAGATCGCTGACCGGGACGGGGAGAACGCACTGGCCAACGGAATCCTGCACCTCTTCGGCAAGGCGGAGTGCCCCGGCTGTGCCAGCGTCTTCCACCTCGCGGACGAGTACGCATCCGCCAACCGCCCGATGCCGATCGACTACACTATGTAGCACTCTGCATACGCTGTGTAGGATCTGGTGCGTTCGTACCAGGCTGGTGCGGTCTTGGAATGCTCGCCCGCGCGCCGTTCCGGCCCCTCATCACCGAGGAGATGCATGCGCAAGTGGAGGATGTCGGCCGCGGCCGCGTCGATGGCGATTGTCGGGCTCCTTGCCGGAACGTCCCCCGCCGCAGCAGGGCCCGACCCATCCGCCCCGCCCAGCGTCCCCGCGGGGCCGGCCGCCGACGACCCGGGGAGCGGCGTGGAAGCCGGGAAGGCCGGCTCGGACGCGGACGCGGCCGCCGTGATCCGCTGTGCGGGGCAGGTGCAGCGTCCGCACAACTCCACTCACGTACCCGGCACGGTGAACGTCGTTGTGACCGTCTCGTGCACGGCGGCCGTTCCGGAGATCACCACACGGGCCGCCCTCTACAAGAACGGACAGCTCGTCAACCAGTCAACGCTGCGCACCCAGCACAACAGCCGTTCGGCACAGAACAACGCGGCGGTCCGGTGCAGTCCCGGCAAGTACCGCGGCTGGATGTACTTCAAGGTCGTCTTCCCGCCCGGGTACAACCCGCCCACTGCCTCCGCCAACGGCCTCGGCCAAGAAGTGGCCATCAGCTGCTGATCCGCTGCCACCGGAAGGCAACCCCACGTTGCAGTGGGGTGCACGCCGGGAAAGGAGTTCCCGGCGTGCACCCCACACCGATCCGAGTCCTGGCCCGGAGAACTGCAGACCTCGACGCCTCGACGGATCCGAATGCCTCCGCCGATGCAGGGCTGCGCCATTTCACCTCGGTCATGTCGTTGTGGACCGAGCCCGAAACGGCTGCCCAAACCGGCGGCAGAAACGTCATCGCAGCCGCCGACGCGGACGAAGTGGCCGACAGTTGCGTGCTGTTGCGCCTTCTCTCACGCCACGAGCCGAGCCTCGTCCAGGGCCCCCTGGATCGCACGCGCCAGCACTGGATCGGCACCGGTCCCCACGAGCTGACGCCATCACGCCACCCCACCCTGGCCCGCGAACGGTTCACCACGCCCCGGGAGGCCCCGACTCGGCCACCCAGCACGAAGCCCTTCCACCTGGGTCTTTACACGTCCACGGCGCAACGCAACGGGCCGGGCATGTGGCGGATGTACCTGGACCAGGGCTCGAATCTCCATCCACCGCCGTGGCACACCTGGGAGCTCCACGTCACCGACCCCGCAGCCGCTGTCCTGGAGATCACAGGAGCCTGCGACTGGGCGGCTTTCGTCGGGCGATACGCATCCGTGCACGCCGACGCCGTCTTCCCCGACTGGGGCGAGGTCGCCGAGGACTACGCCGGGGTGCACGTCACCCTCCGCGCGATCCTTGCGACCCAGGGCTTCAGGTTCGCCGTCGAGGACGGTCTGACCGCCCCTCCCTACTGGGACATCGAATCCACCCTGTGGCTCCGCTGGTGCTTCTCCTCCATCCGCCTCGTGGAAGTAGCACCACCCGGCGCCCTATCCTGCGGGCCGGCTTGAAACACTCGTCTGGGCCCCACACGGCCAGTCGTCAGGACGTCAAAGGCAGTCGTACCGCTTCGATCTCGGTGTCGTTCAGCAGCGCTTCGAGCAGGGCGGGGGGCCCGGCGACCTTGGTGGCCCACAGGTCGTAGTCGGTACACAGGCACCATGAGCGGTCCTCTGCCCAGAGGTTGGAAGGGCTGAAGTCGGCCTCGGGGTTGTCGTACAGGACTTCGGCGTCGCCGAGGCGACCCGAACGCACATGGAGGTTGTCGAAGTCGGTGGCCCCGAGCATCAGCGGGTTGTAATAGGCCAGGCAGCGGGTATCCGGGCCCGCGGAACTGTACTCGGTGAGAATGCCGATCAATCGGCTCCAGGTCTCGCGGTCCAGGCTCCCTTCGGTCGGCGGGATGATGCCGAGCGGCCAGCTCCCCTCCTTCTTGGCTGAAGGGAAGCAACGGTAAGAAGGCAAAAGCCCTTCGGGCACGACAGGGTCGCCCATTCGCCGGGCGAGTTCCGCCCAGCGCAACCGCCGCCAGCCGCGACCGGGGTGCTCGGCGCGACCCAGTTCGCCTCCCGTGAGACGCCCACGGCTTCGAGGTCGATGCCCGCGACGATGTGGGGCTGTACGCTGCCATCCGCCAGCTGCACCTGACGGAACTCGTGGTACGAAACCTCGGCCAGCCCCTGCTCGTGCTCGTACATGGCGTTGAGCACCCAAGCCGCATCTGGCATCGCCGGCGGCATGAAGCCGGTCACGCCGTCGCCACACAGGTCCAGCAACCAGTCGGTCACACCGGACGGCGCCAGCGGCCACAGGCCTGGCAGCAGGTTCGATTCCTCGGGCATACGTTCATGATCCCAGTTGCGGCCGCGGTGCGGTGGCCAGACGGGCCGTCACTGCGGACAGCCAGACGAGGCCGAGGCCCGCGCCCGCGGTGAACGCCAGGACTGAGGCAGCCGAGGCCATGAATCCGGCGAGGACGGCGACCGGCGCGAGACGCGAGGCCACGGCCCAGCTGCGGCACCCCCGGGTGGCGAGCGGACGGGCCAGGACGAGGAACGCGGCACACAGTGCGAGGTAGCCGACCATCCCGGCGGCCATGTGGCCGGCTCCGTGCCCGCTCATCACCGTCGTGTCTGGGGTGCCGACGGGAAAACCTGCCCCGGCGTCGGCTGGGAGGGCCGCGGCGGCCCAGAAGGAGACACCGAAGATTCCGACCAGAACCGGGCCCCATGTGCCGCCCGCCCCACCGCCCAGCATCCGGCGCAGACCGGCCGCACCCGCGATCAACAGGGCGCCGGCGAGAAGGAAGTTCACCGTCTGGATCCAGCCCGCCGCGCCGAGAGCCAGCTGGCTGATCGCGTTGCGGGTGAAGTCGAACCCGTCCCGCGCAAAGCCCTGGAAGATGCCGGCGCCGAGGAACAACGGGCCCGCCGCCATGCCGCCAACCAGAGCCGGCCGTGCTCCAAGGCGCGATGCGGGTACGGGTTCGGGTGCGGCAGAGGCGACGTGATGGGGTGCGCTGAGTTTGTCGGACATGACCAGGCCTTCCTCGCGTCGATGCTGTCGCTCTTCTGACCGACGGCAACCGGCGAAGTCATCGCTCCCCATGACGTGAGCTGGATCACGAGTGCCCCGACCGCCCTACTTGGAACCTCGCGACGATGCGAACCCTGCATCTGGTCACGCCCAGAGCTCCTTGGCCACCCACAGCGCCATCCCATACAGTGCCGAAGGCATGACGGCACTTGCATCCTTCATCTTCGTGCGCCACATCGACGGGCTCCGCCACCACTTCGAACGCGACGGCGAGCGCAATGGCCGCCCCGCCTACCGCCGAACGGACGGAAACGTCTGGTGTGTCTGGTCGCCGACCGACGGCTGGCATGGCGAGATCGCTGACGGCCTCGTCACCGCCCATCCCGTCAACAGCCATGCTGACGGCGTCCCGGTGAGCGTGGTGTTGGGGAAGAAGTCGCGGGTGAACCGGGGCGACGGGCAGTTCACGGTTGCGGCGGCGGAGGTGGTGGTGCCTGCGGCGGTGATCAGCCCGCAAATGGTGGTGATGGCGGCCGGAGCGGCGATGCCGCGCAGTCGCCGGGGAGTTGTGGTCACGGTGCGAGGCCTGTCCGAGGAGGAAGAAGGACGGGCGGGTCATGTGGGGCTGATCTTCCGCCAGGCGGACTCTAACGTGCCGTGGCCGGGTTGAGCGAGGTAGAAGGCGACGAGGGCCCCGAGGGATCACGGCTGACGTTCCCGCTCACAGGTGGCAGCGCCCCTCCGGGCCACCGGAGCTGTACTTCTGCGTCGGAGCGGCTGCGGTGTACGGGTGATTCCTGCCGGCGGCCAGGACGTGTTCTGACAGAGCGTCATAGCCGGATGGGTAAGGATCCAATGGCAGCTGCACCCCTATACTTCAGCGCATGCAGTCCATAACGATCAGGCGTGCTACTGGGCAAGACGCGGACGGCCTCACCGCGCTGATGCAGGAGTCCGACGCCTACCGGGGGCAGTACGCGACGGTGATCGCCGACTACCGGGTCACGGCCGGCTACATCGACCGGCACCAGGTCTTCGCGGCGGTCGACACGACCGACCGGATCCTGGGCTTCTACGCCCTGGTGCTGGAACCGGCTGAACTGGACCTGGCGTTCGTGTCCGATGAGGCACAAGGCGCTGGGGTCGGCCGACTGCTGGTAGAGCACATGATCGACCAGGCCAGAGGAGCCGGCCTGGACTACGTACGTGTCGTATCGCACCCTCCGGCGGAGCAGTTCTACCGGCGCCTGGGCGCCGAACGGGTGGGGAGCGTTCCCCCCTCGCCGCCGAAGGTGACCTGGGAGCGCCCGGAACTGCGATTCGTCATAGGTGACCGGAGTGCCGCCCACACACGCGACACGGCCACTCCTTGATCGGAGCGGTGACGACGATGGCCCCGGCGCGGATCGCGAGCCTGATCGGCTGGTCCCGGAATGGTGTGACGGCTCCCGCGCCGACGCGGATGGACGCATGCCCCGCCCTCACGACGGAACTGTCACCGCCGCATACGCGAGCTGTAACGGTCCCTGCGGGGGCGTGAATCCGAAACCAGGACGGGCATCCTCTCCAGACCAATCCCAGCACGTCAGCAGCCACGGGGGCTCATGATGCGCAGTTTCCGCAAGACCACCCACGCCCGTACGCTCGGCGCCCTTGGCCTCGCCGCCACCGCGCTCCTCGCCGCCACGGCCTGCGAGCCGAGCGACGACAAGGCCGGCGCCACCCCGCCGCCGAAGGCCTCCGCATCGCCTACCACCTCCCCTTCCGCGTCGCCTTCCGGCTCGGCGTCCGCGCCGGGCACTCCCTCGAGCTCCCCCGAGCCCTCCACGTCCCCCACCGCGCCGGGTCGTCCGGGCGAGGCCGAGGACGACCCCACGGGCATCGACGGCAACTGCCCCGACGAGTACACCGACGTCAAGGTGGAGTGGGCCGTGCCGCCCACCAAGGACGACTCGAAGCTCCTGCTGACCGTCACCAACACCAGCACCGAGCGGTGCAAGCTGCGGAACTATCCGGTACTCCGCCTGGAGGACGGCCAGGGCCGGCTCGTGGGGGTCTTCGAGAACTCCAAGCCGCCGACGGAGGTGACCCTCGCCCCCGGCAAGGAGGCGTACGCCGGTCTGCTCCTGCGCCAGAGCAACAAGGACGTCAGCACCCTCGTGAAGAACATGGCGCTCGCGCCGCACGGTCAGAGCCCCAAGAACAACACGGGCGAGGGCGTGCTCCTGGAGATGCCGAAGGGCGGCGTGTACGTGGATGACAAGGCCCGTGTGACGTACTGGAACAGCAGCTCGGAGGCCGCCGTGACGCCACTGTTCCCCCACTGACGGGGCCGCCTGGGAGCCAGGAGAGCCGGGCCTGGTACGCCCGACACATCGGCGAGAGCTGTCAGCGTGCGACCGGCTGTTGGCGGGCGCGGCGCGTCGGATCCTCGCCGATGGGTCACGGCCTTCAGCGTCGGCTCGGCGCGCGGTGCAGGAATTCCAGACGGTGCTGGGCGAGCTGCAGGTGCCGGGGATCGAGGGCCGGCAGGGTGCGCAGGAGGCGGATGAGATCGGGCCCCGTATCGAGGGCCGCGCTCGGGTCCTTGAGTTGGGTCCAGCAGTAGAGCGCGCCGGCGGCCGCGGCGTGCACCTCGACAGCGTCCGCGGCGTGCAGGCCCAGACGGGTGCGGGCGGCACTGGTCCACAGCTGGACCGCGAGCCGGAAGTCGCCCGCCATCCGGGCGAGGTCGGCCCGGATCTCCACCCAGTGCAGGGCCTCGGCCGACGCGGACCCATGCGTCTGATGGACGTACTGCTCCCACGCCTGCGCGAGCATCGCCGCCTCGGAGTGCCGGCCCGCGGTGGCCAGGGCGTGAATGTGCGGGCGCGGATCGTCGATCGGGGCCGCGGGTGGGGCCTGCTGCAGCGGTGAGTGCTCCTGTCCGGGCTGGAGCCCACCACCGGGAAGAGGTACGGGCGGTGCCGGTTCGGCGCCGACCGGGTGCGGGCCACGAACCGACCCCTGGCCGGCAGCGGGCGGGACCTGATGGGTGTCCGCGGGACCGTGGCCGGGCGCCGAACGCGCGGACACCGCAGGCGAAACCGCTCCGGGCGCCGTCGTGACGCCGAGCTCGCGGGCGCCGGGAAGGACCATGACACCGGGCGGCAGGGTGGCCGCGCCCACTGCGAGGGCATGCAGCTGCAGGTTGGTGGGCCGGTTGGGGCTGGCCCTGAGCTGGTCGATCCAGGACCGGGTGTAACTGCTCACGACCGGGCCCGGACCGGTCCATCCGGGTGGGCAGATGACGCCGTACACCTCCGCGGACGGGGAGGCGGGCAGGCTGCCGTACTCCTGGAGCAGCGGCCACGCCGCCTTGTCCGCCACGAGATCGAGCAACACCGTCGTCACCCCGGCCGGACGCTCACGCAGCTCGGAGCCCAGCCACTCCCAGGGCAGCGCCGCGTAGCGGACCGTGGCGGCCGTCGTACCGGCCAGCGCCAGATGCAGGCGGTTCGCCCGCCGGTCGACGGTCAGCCGGCCTGAGAGGTACACGAGCAGCGGGCCTGGTGTGGCTGCGGCCGTACGGAGCCGCATCAGCACCGTGTTGGGATCCCGCGCCCCGTCCAGGTATGTCGTGTCACATGCGACATCACTGTTCAGCAGTGCAGACGCGGGCACCACCCCCAGCGCGGCCAGGTTGGCGCTCGGCGCCACCTGGACACCGCGGCGCCTCACGGCGACGTCCCCCGCTATGAGGAGCACGTGGCCCCGCTGCTGTCCCAGCCCGAAGTTGTGCATGAACAGACGGTACTCACTTGCCGCTCCCCTGGAGTTGCCAGCCTGGTTGTCCGTCGGCTCATCGGCGCGGATTGCACAGGTACAGGATCGCGACGACCGGCACGACTTCGACTGCGCGGGCCCCCGCGCGGCCGGCCCGCGCCCCCGAGCCCAGCGATGAGAGCACGTACGCCGTGCGTATGATCGAGCACTGGCCGCCCTCCCTCCTCCCCCCTCGAACACCACCGCCTGCGGGCACGACAGACCAAGGACCACCACGTGAGACTCCTTCGGTACGGAGCGACCATCGCCTCCGTGGCGGTGATCGCCCTGCTCGCCGGCTGCGAGAGCGGCAGCGGCGCGGCGCCGCTGAGCCTGAGTGGGCTCACCAAGACCGCCGAAAGCCTCGGGACCAAGGGCGCGGGCACATGCCCGCTGCCCTACGACATCGCCAAGGCCACGAAGGCCGCCGGCGTCGACGCGTCGGCCGGGACCGGATCCGTGAAGGACGCCGACGAGCCCGTCGCCACCGGCGAAGTGCGGAGCGACAACCCCGTCGCCCTGGTGAGCTGCACGTTCCACATCGGCGAGGAGAGCGTGCACGTGCACACGGCCGCGACGGACAAGCCCCAGGCGAACGCCCAGCTCGCACCGCTGATCCAGTACCTGGCCGGACTCTCCCTGAACGACCTGATCGCCTACACGAAGAAGGCCGGCGAGGCCAAGGCCGGTGAGCCGGTCCTCACCGACGGCGGCACGGTCGCCGTCGTCCGGCTGAAGCTCGACGGTGAGGGGGACGCGACCCTGCTGGTCGGCGTCGGGGAGAGCGGACACAGTGCCCTGAGCCGGGACCAGGTCGGCAAGCTGGCCAAGGCCCTGACCGCGCAGGTGCAGTAGCCGCTCCCGATCACGTCGCCGTTGCCGTTGCGGTGAGGCGTTGCAGTGCGGCGTGGGCGGGCGGGCCCCAAGTCGGCTTACCTCCGGGGCGGCCGTGCACGCCGGCGTCTGCGATGTGAATGCCGGAAAGGGCGCGCAGCACCGCCCAGCCGCGGGCGCGGCGTAGGGTCGCGGCGTCCGGCCCTGGCTGGTAGGTCTCGTGGAAGCGCTCGACGGCGCCGTCCGGCAACAGGATCCAAGCGGCAGCGAGGTCGCAGGCCGGGTCGCCGGCGAAGAGGTCGCCGAAGTCGATCACGCCGGAGAAGGTGCCGTTCGTGGTCAGGACGTTGGCCGGATGCAGGTCGCCGTGTAGCGAAAGCCTTGGGCCTGCCCAGTCCGGCGCGGCGGCAGCGTCTTCCCAGACCGCGCGGACGGCGTCCGGGTCGCCAATCAGCCCCAGTTCGGTGGCCGAGGTAA
Source organism: Streptomyces sp. NPDC059989 (assembly GCF_042736975.1). NCBI lineage: Bacteria > Bacillati > Actinomycetota > Actinomycetes > Kitasatosporales > Streptomycetaceae > Streptomyces > Streptomyces sp. NPDC059989. The sequence goes on along the minus strand of NZ_JBHWUO010000024.1, from coordinate 10,303 downwards.
GCCCTCGGGTGAAGTGTTCGGCGGTGTCGGCCAGCGGACCACCGCGGTCTCGGCCTGCCGGCGCCCCGTCGGGGGCGGGACGGGGACCTGGAGAGGAAGGTGCGGGGCGAGGAGGGGCAGCCAGGCGTGTTCCTTGCGCAGCAGCGCGTCCGCCGACTGCGCCGCCCAGGGCAACCGGACGGCGAGGTCGTCGCCGAGCCGCCACACTTGGTTGTCCCAGCCGAGCGCTCCGAGTTTCAGGGGGCGATCCGCCAGGTCGGGGTGCTGCTCGCGCAGCAGATCCCGGATCACGTCCTCGGTGATGTCCATCTCGGTGGCTGTCATGTGGCGCAACGGTAGTCGGGCGGCGGCCTGCCCGGCTTCGGGTGAATCCGAGTCGAATTCAGGCGTCGAACGCGCTCAGCTCGAGTTGTCCCAGACCGGGGCGGCGGTCTGTTTCTGAAGTTCTGGCAGGTTTAAGCTCGGCGGATGGCCTTGGAGTGGGAACAGGTAGTTGTCGACTCGGTAGATCCGGTGGCTTTGGGGCAGTGGTGGGCTGCGGCTCTTGGTTGGGTTGTGGTCCACTCCTCCGCTGAGGAGTTCGAGATCCGCCCCGAGCCCGATCGCCTGCCGGGGTTGCTCTTCGGCCGGGACGAGGGAAGCAAGACCGTGAAGAACCGGCTGCATCTCGACTTGAGGCCTGATGATCAGGACGCCGAAGTGACTCGCCTCGTGGCTCATGGTGCACGGCGTGTTGATATCGGCCAAGGTGATCAGCCTTGGGTCGTTTTGGCGGACCCGGAAGGCAACGAGTTCTGCGTCCTTGGCCGGCGGCGTCAATGAGCGGCTGTTCCGATCCTGAACGAATACCTGATTCTGACCTGCCTCCGCCCCGGTCGGACTGGCCGAGCAGCTCACCGGGTGCGTCCCGCCGGTACACCTGCGCCACCGCCACCATGGCGGTCGCCGGCGTCCCGGAACCGGACTTCTCGTCCGGGAGGTCGCAGTGGGGCCACGCCGGAATCTGGGTGCCGCTCCACGCCGGCATCGAGGGGTGGGTGGAGGCGCTGACCGACTCCCTCATCGCCATCTACCGGGGCGAAGCCGAATTCATGGAGGCGCCGCAATGCCGGACCGCCACCGTCTACGCCGGACTCGACGAATGGGGACTCAGAGGACTCGGCGCGTAACCACTGGCAGGCAACGAAAGGGTGCCCCGCGTCCGTGCGTTCGCACGGGCGCGGGGCACCCCTCGTCGATCCGGTGGGAGAGTCAGTTCCCCTCGGTTTCGAAGGCGCGCAGCAGATCGGCAGCGACGCTCACGGCAATGGTCGCGGGTTCCTTGCCGGTGATGTCGGCCAGCCCGATCGGAGTCTTGATCCGATCGATGGTGGCGTCGTCGTGGCCGCCCTCGGTGGCCAGGCGTTTGCGGAACCGCACCCACTTGGCCGCCGAGCCGATCAGCCCGATGGAGCCGAGATGTGTCGTGCGCAAGGCGGCGTCGCACAGAGCGGCGTCCTCGGCGTGATCATGGGTCATGATCAGGATGTGGGTGCCGTGCGGCAACTCCTCCAGGACCTCCTCCGGCAGCAGCGGCGTGTGGTGCACGTGCACCTGTGCCACCGCGTCCGCCAGTACGTCGAGCCGCTCCTTGGTGAGGATGTCCGCGCGGGTGTCGATCAGGTGGAGGTCGAGGTCCTGGCGTGCCAGGATGCGCGCCAGTTCCAGGCCGACGTGCCCGACGCCGAAGATCGCCACCGCCCGTACCACCGGCAGCGGTTCGAGCAGCACCGAGACCGTGCCGCCGCAGCACTGCACGCCGTGCGTGTTGACCACCTTGTCGTTCAGGGCGAAATCGATCAGCTCGGGCTCCGGCTTGGACGTGGTGATCATCTCCCGGGCCCGATCGATCGCGACGGCCTCCACATTGCCGCCACCGATCGAGCCCCACGTCTCGGTCCGCCCCACCACGAGTTTCGCACCGGCGTCGCGCGGGGCATGGCCGCGCACGGTCGCGACGGTCACCAGCACGCCGGACTCTCTGCGTGCTCGCAACCGCGCGACCGCGGCGACCCACGTCATATCAGGCACCACTCAACGCTTTTGCTTCGGTTCGGATCCCGCCGTCGGCGGCGTGGCCGTTGGAGGCAAACCCGTTACGGGCGTCTCCGTTGCCGGAGGCGTCGCTCTCGCGGGCCGCCTGGACCGCCCAGTACACCGCCTCCGGCGTCGCGGGCGCGGCCAGCTCGACGCTGACCCCGCTCGGACCGAACGCGGCAGCGGCCTGCCGCAGCGCTTCGCGCACGCAGAACGCCAGCATCAGCGGAGGCTCACCCACGGCCTTCGAGCCGTACACCGCGCCTTCCTCGGTGGCGTTCTCCATCAGCGTGACGTTGAACTCCTCGGGCATCTCCGAGAAGCTCGGCAGCTTGTACGTGCTCGCGGCCTGGGTCAGCAGCCGGCCGCGGTTCGGCCCGTCACTGGTGTCCCAGCGCATGTCCTCGAGCGTCAGCCAGCCCGCGCCCTGTACGAAACCGCCCTCGACCTGACCGATGTCGATCATCGGGGACAGGCTGTCGCCGACATCGTGCACGATGTCCACCCGCCGGATGCGGTACGCGCCGGTGAAGCCGTCCACCTCCACCTCGGCCGCCGCGGCGCCGTAGGAGAAGTACTTGAACGGGGAGCCCCGGAACGTCTTCGCGTCCCAGTGCAGACCCTCGGTCCGGTAGTAGCCGGAGGCCGACAGCTGAACCCGCTGGAAGTACGCGGTGCGCACCAGGTCGTCCCAGGCCAGCTCCTTGTCGCTGCCCAGGGTGCGCGCGACGCCCTCGACGATGCGCACGTCCGAGGCGTTGGAACCCAGCTGGCTGGCGGCCACCTGCAGCAGCCGCTCGCGCAGCTGCTCGCAGGCGTTCTTCACCGCACCACCGTTGAGGTCCGCTCCGGAACTGGCGGCGGTGGCAGAGGTGTTGGGCACCTTGTCGGTGCGCGTCGGGGCGAGCCGCACCTTGTGCAGCGGGATGCCCAGGGTGGTCGCGGCCACCTGCAGCATCTTGGTGTGCAGGCCCTGGCCCATCTCGGTGCCGCCGTGGTTGATCAGGACGGAGCCGTCCTTGTAGATCAGCACCAGCGCGCCGGCCTGGTTGAAGGCCGTGAGGTTGAACGAGATGCCGAACTTGATGCCGGTGATCGCAAGTGCCCGCTTGGTGTTCGGGTGCGCGGCGTTGAAGGCGGCGATCTCGCGCTTGCGGTCGGCGATGCCGCCGTTGGCCTCGACCTGCTGCCAGGTGCCGGCGATCCGTTCCGCCTGAGGGACCGGCTGGCCGTACGGCGTCGACTGACCGAGACCCGGCTGGTAGAAGTTGCGCTTGCGCAGCTCCATCGGGTCCAGGCCGAGCAGCGGCGCGACCCGGCCCAGGATGTCCTCGATCACCAGCATGCCCTGCGGTCCGCCGAACCCGCGGAAGGCCGTGTTGGAGACCTTGTTGGTCTTGGCGATGCGACCGGCGACGCGCGCGTTGGGAATCCAGTAGGTGTTGTCGATGTGGCACAGCGCGCGGGCGCAGACCGGCTCCGACAGGTCCAGGCTCCAGCCGCCGTCCGCGGTCAGCGTGGCGTCCAGCGCCTGGATGCGGCCGTCGGCGTCGAAGCCGATCTTCCACTCGGCGTGGAACCCGTGCCGCTTGCCGGACATGGTCAGGTCCTGGGTGCGGTTGAGCCGTACCCGGACCGGCCGGCCGGTCAGCTTGGCACCGAGCGCGGCGATGGCCGCGAAGCCGTGCGGCTGCATCTCCTTGCCGCCGAAGCCGCCGCCCATCCTCAGGCACTGCACGGTCACCTCGTGACTGTGCAGACCGAGGACGTGCGCGACGATTTCCTGGGTCTCCGAGGGGTGCTGGGTGCTGCTCTGGATGAACACCTGCTCGGCCTCGTCGATGTAGGCCAGTGCGGCGTGCGTCTCCAGGTAGAAGTGCTCCTGGTCGGAGAACTGGAACTCGCCGGTGAACACGTGCGCGGATTCGGCGAAGCCGGCGTCGATGTCGCCGGTCTCCATCACGGGCCGGGCGCCGTGGAAGCTCTCGGCCGCGATCGCTTCCTCGAGCGTGATCAGGGAGGGCTGTTCGTCGAGTTCGACCTCGACGGCCGCGGCACCGAGCCGGGCCGCTTCCAGGGTCTCGCCGAGCACCCAGGCGACGGCGTGGCCGTAGAACATGACCTCGTCGGGGAACAGCGGTTCGTCGTGCTTCATGCCGGCGTCGTTGACGCCGGGCACGTCGGCCACGGTCAGCACGCGGACCACACCGGGCACGGCGAGCGCGGGCTCGGTGCGCAGTGCGGTGATGCGGCCGCGGGCCTTCATGACCTGGACCGGGTACGCGTGCAGCGCGTCCTTGGTCCGGTAGACCAGGTCGTCGGTGTAGAGCGCGGTGCCGGTGACGTGCAGGACGGCGCTCTCGTGCGGCAGCGAGACACCGACTACGGGCTTCTCGGGACGCTCGGACAAATGGCTCATGACGACACCGCCTCGGTGGTTTGCGCGTGCAGCTTCAGCAGGCTCTGGCCGAGCATCGCGGAACGGTAGATGGCGCTGGCGCGGTGATCGCTCATCGGCGTGCCCTCGCCCCGCAGCACCCGGGCCGCGGCTTCGACGGTCTCCGGCGTCCACGGCTTGCCCTCCAGCGCCGCCTCGGTGGCGAGGGAGCGGATGGGGGTGGCGGCCACGCCGCCCAGGCCGATGCGTGCCTTGCGGACGATCCCGTCCTCGATGTCGAGCGCGAAGGCGACCGCCACACTGGAGATGTCGTCGAAGCGCCGCTTGGCGATCTTGTGGAAGGCCACGACCGGCGACAGCGGCAGCGGGATGCGCACGGCGCGGATCAGCTCGCCGGGGCGGCGCACGCTCTGCCGGTAACCGGTGAAGTAGTCGGCCAGCGGGACCTCGCGCTCACCGTCGGCATCGGCGAGCAGCAGTGACGCCTCCAGCGCGAGCAGCACCGGCGGGCTGTCACCGATCGGGGAGCCGGTACCCAGGTTGCCGCCGAGGGTTCCGCTGTTGCGGATGAGCCGGGATGCGAACTGCGGGAACAGCTCGGCAAGGAGCGGGACGTCGCCGTCGAGGCGGCGTTCGATCTCGGTGAGCGTCAGCGCCGCACCGATCTCGATGTAGTCGGATTCGACGCGCAGCTCCCGCAGTTCGGGCAGGCGGTCGATGGCGACCACGCAATCCTCACGGCGGGAGCGGATGTTCACCTCGACGCCGTAGTCGGTGGAGCCGGCGACCACCACCGCGTCGGGCCGCTCGCGCAGCACCTGCAGCGTTTCGGCCAGGGTGCTCTTGCGCAGGAACGTGCTGTCGTCCTGGGCGTATTCGGTGACGGCCGGTGCGGGCGGGGCCTGCTCGCGACGCTGCGCCAGCGGGTCCTCGTCGGTGGGCGTACCGACGGCGAACGCGGCATCGCGAATCGGGCGGTAGCCGGTGCAGCGGCACAGGTTTCCGCTCAGCGCGTGCAGGTCGAATCCGTTCGGACCGTGCTCGGCGTCGGTGCTGTCGTCCGAGTCGGTGTGCGCGCAGCGGTCGGGCCGGTAGTACTCGGAGGCCATGCTGCAGATGAACCCCGGCGTGCAGTAACCGCACTGGGATCCGCCGCGGACGGCCATCTCCTCCTGCACGGGGTGCAACGTGGCCGGCGTGCCCGGTTCGCCGGCGGTGGCGAGGCCTTCGGAGGTGATGACCTCCTGACCGTCGAGCGCCGCGACCGGGACCAGGCAGGCGTTGACGGCCACCCAGTCGGTGGGCTTGTTCACCCCGGGACGCGCCACCAGGACCGAACATGCGCCGCATTCACCCTCGGCGCAGCCCTCCTTGGTGCCGGTGAGTCCACGCTCGCGCAGGAAATCCAGCGTTGTGGTGTGGGGCGCAGCCGGTGAAATCGGTGTTTCTTTGCCGTTGACCGTGATCCGAGCCCCTACCATGACAGGCCTTCGTTTCGGTGCGCGATCGGTCGATTCATCATGTTCGCCAATTTCAGGCAGCTTTCTGTGTTCAGACGCGCCACGCGAGAGAAGTGGGCGCAAAACGGCACGCGACAGCGACGTGCCGGAAGAGGGTGACGAGAAACCTGAAATGTGCCGCGGAAGGGCACATCAGAACGGCGTGCTCAGCAGCCGTGCGCGATCCGACCCGGAACCCAGACCGTGCACTGGGCGAGGCGACCAAGATCAGAGCTGGTGTACATCTGCGGGTCGCCTCCTTCCGGGGGTCATGGAACGACGTTTACCGCAAAAAACTAGTGGGTGGGGTCACAGGGGTCAAGAGGTTGACCTCGATCTTTCTGTAGGATCGACCGGATTCGAGGCTGGGGCGCCACCGTCGGCTGGTCAGCGTCCTGGCCGGCCGGCTGCCGGTCCGTTCAGTCGTGCAGCAGCCGCATCCAATCCTCCGGAACCCGGTCGGCCGGTCCCGGTGCCGGCTGGTCCGCGGGGTGGTCGCCCGGCGGCGTCAGCTCGGGCCCGGACTCGTACAACGTGCCGCTGCCGTAGTCCCAGAACCACTCCTCGCCCGGTTCGAAGCTCTGCACCAGGGGATGCCCGGTGGACTTCCAGTGGGCGGTGGCGTGCTGGGCGGGTGACGAGTCACAGCAGCCGATGTTGCCGCACTGGGCGCAGCGCCGCAGGTGGAACCACCAGCCGCCCACCGCGTCGCACTCGGCGCAGCCGGTGCCGGCGGGCGGGACGCTCGGGTCGATTCCGTTGATGTCGGTCATACGGGCTCCTCGGCGGTCTCGGTTCCGGGTGTGGCTTCGGGCGGGCTTTCGGGCGTGGTCTCGGGTTCCGGGGCGGTCAGCGGCAGCAGCACCTGGAAGCGGGTGTCGCCGGGTGCGGATTCGACCTGGAGGCTGCCGTGGTGCTTGTTGACGACGATCCGCCAGGAGATGTCCAGGCCGAGACCGGTGCCCTCGCCGACCGGCTTGGTGGTGAAGAAGGGATCGAAGATGCGGCTGCGGATGTCCGCCGGGATGCCTGGCCCGGTGTCTCGGAACTCCACCAGCAGGCGGTCCCCTTCCCGTGCCGTGCGGACCGTCAGCGTGCCGTCCTGGCCGGTGCTCGCGATGGCGAAGACGGCGTTGTCGATGAGGTTGGTCCACACCTGGTTGAGCTCCGCCGGGTAGGCGGGAACGTCCGGCACGGAGCGGTCGTAGTCCTTGACCACCCGGACCCGGGGGCCGATCTTGCCGGACAGCATCAGCAGGGTGCTGTCGAGGAGCTCGTGGACGTCGACGACCCGGTACGGGGCGCGGTCGAGCTGCGAGTACTGCTTGGCGGCGTCCACGAGGTGGGAGATGCGGGTGGTGGAGTCGTCGATCTCGTCCATCAGCAGCTCGGTCTCGACCGTGTAGTTGAGCCAGCCGATGGCCCCCGGGAGGATGTCGTCGGCCACGGTCGCCGCGACCTGCTCCAGCCAGTCCGTGTCCAGCCCGGCCTGCACGAACGTCGGTGCGATCCGCCAGCCCTCCGCGATGCCGTGGTCGTCGAGCCAGTCCGCGAGCTCGTCCTCCCGGTCGGAGGCCTCCAGGGGGCTCAACGTAGGCGCCTTGGCGACGCGTTCGGCGGTGCGCTCCTGGATCTCGATGAGCTCTGCGAGTGCCTCGCGGGAGTAGGGCCCGTGCGCGATGACGGCCAACTTGTGGCGCATCTTGCCCACTCGTTCCCGTAGCGCCGCGGTGGCCCGAACGGCCGCCGCGGCCGGGTTGTTGAGTTCATGCGTGAGTCCTGCGGACAGCGATCCGAGCGCCAGCAGGCGTTCCCGCTGCCCGATGGCCCGCTGGGTGTTCTTCGCGCCGAAGAAGAGCCCCTCCAGCAGGTGCGCGGCCATCGGGAACCACTCCCGCATGAAGTCCGCGAACGACTGCGCCGGCAGGACGAAGAACCGCGTCGGCTCGGTCACCCGCATCGAGTTGGTGTACGTCTGCGGAACCCGGTCGCCCAGGTAGGCCTGCATGGCTCCCGCGTACACCCCGCGCTGCGAGGTCCGGCTCACCTCCACGTCGTCGCCGCCGACCCGGCGGGACAGTACGACGGTGCCCTCGATCATCACGTAGAAGCAGGTCGCCGGATCGCCCTCGGTGTACACCGGACCGGCGTCGAAGCGCTCCACCCGCCCCTCGGCGCACAGCAGCCCGAGCTGCTCAGGGGAGAGCTTTTCGAACAGGAACAGCGAGGCGATCTCCTGCGGGCTGCAGGGCATCGCCTGCCCGCTCATGACTGCTCCAGGTACCGGTGTACGAGCATCACGGCCATGGCTCCTTCTCCGACGGCGGACGCGACGCGCTTCGCGGACTCGGCGCGCGCGTCGCCCGCCACGAACACGCCGGGGATGTTGGTCTCCAGGTGGTAGGGCGGCCGGTCCAGCTCCCACTCGGCCGGCGGGCGGCCGTCCGGTGTGAGGTCGGGCCCGGCCAGGATGAACCCGCGCTCGTCGCGCAGCACCGTGCCGGCCAGCCAGTCGGTCCGCGGGGCCGCACCGATGAAGACGAACATCCACTGGGCGTCGACGAGTTCGGTCGCGCCGCTGTCCACGTCGCGCAGCGTCAACTGCTCCAGGTGCCCGTCGCCGTGCGCCGCCTCGACGACGGTCCGGCTCCGCACCGAGATGTTCGACGCCTCCTCGATCTGCTGGACCAGGTAGTACGACATCGAGGCCCTCAGGTCCTCCCCGCGCACCAGCAGCGTCACCGATTTCGCGCCCCGTGCGAGGTACATCGCCGCCTGTCCGGCGGAGTTGGCGCCCCCGACGATGTACACGTCCTGGCCCTGGCAGGCGGACGCCTCGGTGAGCGCGGAGCCGTAGTACACGCCGCAGCCGGTCAGGTCGTCGCAGCCCGGTGCGTGGAGCTGCCGGTACGACACGCCGGTCGCCAGGATGACGCTGTGCGCGGTGACCGACGAGCCGTCGGAGAAGCGGACGACGCGCGCCGCGCCGTTTGCCTCCAGCCCCGTGACCTCGCGTGCGGTGAGGATCTCGGCGCCGAACCGGCCGGCCTGGCGGCGGGCGCGGTCGGTGAGCTGCGCGCCCGAGACGCCGTCGGGGAAACCGAGGTAGTTCTCGATGCGGGAGCTCTGCCCGGCCTGCCCGCCGGTCGCCGACCGCTCGATCAGTACCGTCCGCAACCCCTCGGAGGCCCCGTACACGGCCGCGCCGAGCCCGGCCGGGCCGCCGCCGATCACGACGAGGTCGTAGAAGTCGGCGGTCGGCGTCGTCGCGAGCCCGACGTGGGCAGCCAGATCGGGCGCCTCCGGCTCGATCAGCACGGTGCCGTCCGGGGTGATCACCAGGGGCAGCCGCTGTGCGTCGGCCCCGGCCGCCTCCAGCAGTCGCCGTCCCTCGGGCTCGTCGGAGGAGTACCACCGGTAGGGCACCTGATTGCGGGCCAGGAACTCCCGGACGTCGGAGGAGCGCGCCGACCAGCGGTGGCCGACCACCTTGGTGGCGGGGACCGGCCGGTAGTCGCTGGAGCGCCAGGCGGAGAGGAGGTCGTCCACGACGGGGTAGAGCTTCTCCTCCGGCGGGTCCCACGGCTTGAGGAGGTAGTGGTCGAGGTCGACGACGTTGATCGCGTCGATCGCCGCGTTGGTGTCGGCGTACGCGGTCAGCAGCACGCGCCGCGCGCCCGGGTACACGTTCAGGGCCTGTTCGAGGAACTCGATGCCGTTCATCTGCGGCATGCGGTAGTCGGCCAGGATCACGGCCACCAGGTCGCCCCGCAGCTTCAACTCGCGCAGCGCCTCCAGTGCGGACTCGCCGGACTCGGCGCGCACGATGCGGTACCCGGCTCCGTAGCGTCGCCGCAGGTCACGGGCGACAGCACGGGACACTCCCGGATCGTCGTCCACGGTCAGGATGACGGTCCGTGCTGTTTCGGCGACCTGTGCCATGCGTCTCCCACGAACGGCCTGGACCAGCGGCACGGCCAGCCGCCCGCGCCGGTTCCCGCCCATCGTACGTTCGTCCGTCCGGGTTCGCTGCGGGACGCCCCGGATGCCCATGCCCTTGGGGCACCGGCCGGGCGGGCTCGTTCGCGGGGGCTTGCGGCTCCCCGTCCGGACGCCATCCGAGCCCGCCCTTCATGGCGCCGGAGCCCGCCGCGACGCACGAGAGGCTCGGCGACCGCATACGCGAAGACGCCCGGCCGGGAAGTCCCGGCCGAGCGTCTTCGAATGTCTATTGCCCGCTGGTGGCTTAGTACCAGTGGTTGGCGGACCAGAAGTTCCAGGCGCCGACGGGGCTGCCGTAGCGCTCGTTCATGTAGTCCAGGCCCCACTT